>PMBY01000190.1:0-2326 GCA_003153875.1 Myxococcales bacterium
CACAACCTGGATGCGGTGGCGCGCGCCCTTCGGATCTTCGAGCATCCTTGGGGCGCTGGCCTCTCGCCCCGACGTCTCACGGTTTCCACGGCCGGGGTGGTGCCTGGAATCGATGCCTTGGCCAAGCTGCGGCCGGCGCCCAATCTGGCCATCTCGCTCAACGCCACGACGGACGAAGTGCGCGACCGGATTATGCCCGTCAACCGGCACTGGAACATCGCCGCGCTGCTGGCCGCCGCGCGACGCTTCCCGCTGGCCCACCACCGCTGCATCACTTTTGAATACGTCCTGCTTGCCGGGGTCAACGACAGCGACATGGATGCCGCTCGCCTGACGCGCCTGCTGCGTGGTATTCCGAGCAAGGTGAACATCATCCCGTACAACCCCGTGCCGGGTCTGCCCTTCGAGAGCCCCAGCGCGGAGCGGGCCTTGGCCTTCCAGAACGCGGTTCGGCTCGCGGACATTCCGGTCTACATCCGCACGTCGCGCGGCTCGGACGCCGCAGCGGCTTGCGGACAACTGGCCGCACGCGCCGACGAACGTCTGGAGAAGTGTGAACTGGCGACCGTGGCAAAGACAGGACGAGCCCTATGAGCGGGGCAGCCCTGCACTGGCGCGAAAGCCCTGCCCCGGGCGCGGCGCGACTTTCTGCTGCGGACGTGCTGGCCCTGGTCAGTGATCCCATGCAGGCGGTGGAGGCGCGCCTGCTGGCCCAGATGGACAGCCCCATCGGGCGCATCCCCGACGTGGGAGGCCACTTGCTCAGTGCGGGCGGCAAACGGCTGCGCCCGCTCTTGGCGGTGCTCGCTTGCCGGGCGACCGACGCGCCCTTGAACGTGGCCATCGCGGTCGGTTGCGCTGCCGAGCTCATCCACACCGCCACCCTCTTTCACGACGACGTGGTGGACGGCGGGGCGGTCCGGCGTGGGCGGCCCGCTGCGCGCATGGTGTACGGCAACGGGATTGCCGTGCTGGTGGGCGATTTTTGTCTCGCGCGCGGGCTCGAGGCGATCTCGGCCACCGGATCGCTGGTGGCGGTCCAGTCCATGGCCGCGGCCGTGACCGAAATGGCTGAGGGCGAAGTGGCGCAATTGGAGGGAGCCGGTGATCCCGAGGCCACCGCCGAAGGCTACTTCGATATCATCGACCGCAAGACCGGATCGCTGATGGCGTGGTGCGCACGCGTGGGTGGGGAGCTGCCTGGACCTCTCGATGCGACCATGGCCCGCTACGGACGCCTCCTGGGACGCGCCTTCCAGATCACCGACGATGTGCTCGACTGCGCGGGTAGCGAAACCGCCAGTGGCAAGTCCCCGGGGCGTGACCTGCAAGAAGGCAAGCTGACCCTGCCGGTGTTGCTGGCGTGTGAGGCCTGCCCGGCCGTGCGCGAGGACATCCGTGCTGCCATGGGCGAGACGGGGGTATCAACGGAGGATGCCGCCCGCATCATGCAAGCGACGCGCGCCGCAGGCGGCCTCGACCGCGCCCGCGCCCGGGCCCTGGCCCTGGCCCACGATGCCGTTGCCGAGCTGCAAGCCGTCCCCCCCTCGCCCTACCGGGATGCGCTGGCCGCGCTGGCGCGCCTTTCGGTCGAGCGGGTGGCGTGACATGGCCCAGGCCGCGACCGACGTGCGCGCCATGTTCGACCGCATCGCCGGCCGGTACGATGTCGCCAATCGGGTCTTGTCCGTCGGTTTCGACGTTCTCTGGCGGCGCCGGGCCATGCGCCTTTTGCTCGACGGAATCGACCAGCGTTCCTGGGTGCTGGATCTAGGGGCAGGCACGCTCGACGGCGCGGTCGAAATCTTGCGACAGCGACCCGACGCACGTGTGGTGGCCGCGGACTTCACGCGAGCGATGTTGGCCGCGGGTCGGCGCAAGCCGGGCGCCGCTGCCGTGGCTTTGCACAAAGCCGACGGCCACCGACTGCCCTATCGGGATGGCGCTTTCGGCGCCGCCTTTTCTGGTTTCTGCGTGCGCAACCTGCGCGACCTGGCGTCGGGGCTGGCCGAGCTGCGCCGGGTGCTACGGCCCAGCGGGCGCTTGGTCATTCTGGAATTCTTTCGGCCTGCGCGGCCGCGACCTTTCTGGGACGGACTGTGGACCGGCCGACTGCTGCCGCTTCTGGGATGGGCGATAGGCGGCGATCGCGCGGCCTACCGCTACCTGCCGGATTCCATCCAGCGTTTCGACACGCGGGCCGATTTCGAAGCCAAACTGCGCACCGCTGGATTCGCCGATGTGCGCGGTCAGGAGCTTTTTCCAGGCGGGATCGCCTCGCTGGTGGAGGCGCGATGAAACTCCTGGTCGCCGTCGGGGGCGCTTC
>PMBY01000190.1:2331-11698 GCA_003153875.1 Myxococcales bacterium
GCCTCGCCCTTCGCCTCGGGCTCGGCCCTGTGGGACGCCGTGGTCGCCATCCCTTGCTCGGTGGGACGGTTGGCGCGCATCGCTCACGGCCTGGGCGACGATCTCATCAGCCGGGCCGCGGACGTGGCCTTGAAGGAACGGCGCAAGCTGGTGCTGGTGGTGCGCGAGACCCCGCTGTCGCAGATCCACCTGGAGAACATGTTGGCGGTGACACGCGCAGGGGCTGTGGTCTTGCCGGCGGCGCCGTCGTTCTACTTTCGGCCGACCACCGTTGAGCAGCTTGCCGACACAGTGGTGGCGCGCGTGCTCGACCAACTGGGCATTGTCCACTCGCTTGGGCCCCGATGGGCCGAGGAGGACGCGCGGCGATGAGCAGCCGTGTCGCAACGGCGACGAGCCCCTCCGCGGATCTCTTCGTCATCGGCCGGGCCGCCCAGGCGGCATCCCGGAGCGCGACGGACGGACGCGGCTTCTTCGGTTGCAGCACCTTCATCGCGACGTCACTTCCCATGCTGACCGAAGCCACGGGCCGCGGGCTGCGCGGCTTGCTCCGGCTTTCCCTGACGGCCGAAGAACCCGTGCAGGAGCAAGAAGGGCGCTTGGCCCAGCTTGCGGATCAAGTTCGCGAAGGTCTGGTTCTCGACGGCGTCGTGCCCACACCCGAAGAAGATTGCCTGGGACTTGCCACCTTGCTGTTTGTCGCCCGCTGTCGCCTGGCCCTGGCCGGAGTGCCGCATGTGCTCGTCGATCTGGATCGTCTCGGCCCCAAGTTGGGTCAGTTGGCGCTAGCTTTCGGCGCCGACGAGCTTTGCGGGCCCATCGTGGAAACGCGGGCGCTGCGCCTGGGCGACAACGCCGGCAGCCGAGCGATCACACGCGTCGAGGCAGCCCAGCTTCTGTGCGGGGCCGGGCTGCGTGCCTTCGAGCGCGTAGCGGGAGGTGGGCTGGAGGAGTTCCCGCCGTGACCCTCGCCTCGATTTCCGAGAGAGTGAGCGCTGGGATCCCGCTGTCTTTCGACGACGGCGTTGCCCTTTTCCGTGAGCCGGATCTGCTCAAGCTGGGCGCGCTGGCCAACCAGATGCGCGAGCAGCGCCACGGTGATCGCACCACCTTCAATCGCAACCTGCACATCAACCCGAGCAACCTGTGCGTAGCGAGCTGTCCGCTGTGCTCGTTCTCGCGCCGCAACCCCGAGCAGCCCGGGGCCTACACCCTCAGCTTGTCGCAGGTATGGGACAAGCTCCAGGCGAGACTGGACGCTGGCGATTGCGTGACTGAAGTCCACGTGGTGGGCGGGCTCAATGACAGTCTGCCTTTCGACTACTACGTCGAACTTCTGGCCGGACTAAAAAGCATCCAGCCCACGCTTCACATCAAGGCCTTCAGTGCGGTCGAGATCTTCCACTTTCACAAGCTCTTCCAATTGGAAGTGCGCGAGGTCCTGCAACGCCTGGTGGCGGCTGGGCTAGGCTCGCTGCCCGGAGGAGGCGCCGAGATCTTCGCACCCCGGGTGCGCCAGCGCATCTGCCCCAACAAGTGCAACGCCGAACAGTGGCTGCAGGTCCATCGCACGGCACACCAGTTGGGTCTGCGCTCCAACTGCACCATGCTCTATGGCACCATCGAGACCATCGAAGAACGGGTCGAGCACCTACTGCGCTTACGTACTCTTCAGGAGGAAACCGGCGGGTTCCAGGCCTTCATCCCCCTGACCTTTCACCCGGACAACAACGCCCTTTCGCATCTTCCCGCACCCACGGCGGTCGACGATCTGCGCGTGTGCGCGGTGTCGCGGCTGGTGCTGCACAACATTCCGCACATCAAGGCCTACTGGATCTCTTTGGGAATCAAGACCGCGCAGACCGCACAGTGGTTCGGCGCCGACGATCTGGACGGCACCGTGCAAGAGGAAAAAATCTATCACCTGGCTGGCTCAGATGCGCCGCAGTCCCTGACGCCGGCTGAAATTGTCCATCTCATCCGCGCGGCCGGCCGCACGCCCGTGGAACGGGACACGCTGTACAACGTCGTGGCACAAGGCGAGGCCCTGCCCACGTGCGCGTCGCCTGCGGGAGGGCAGCGATGAGCCAGCGGCTGCGCCTGGCCGCGGTTTCCTTTCTGAACGCGCGGCCCATCACCTACGGGATCGAGCAGGGCCTGGTGGGCGCCGAACGCTTCGACCTGCGTTTCGCCGAACCATCGCGCTGTGCCGCCGCGGTGGCCGCAGGCGAGGCAGACCTGGGGCTCATGCCCATCGCCAGCTACGCGGCCTCGGCCGAAGAACTGCGCGTGGTGCCCGGTATTGGCATCGCCAGCCGCGGCCCGGTGCGCACGGTTGTGCTGGTGGGTCAGGTGCCATGGGAAGAAATGACCGCCATCGCGCTCGACGGAGCCTCGCGTACCTCGCAGATGTTGGCGCGCCTTCTGACCAAAGAGCGGGGCCTTGATCCCGACTTCGTCGAAGTGCCGCACAGCCAGATCGCAGATGCGGCAAGCGGCACACGCGGCGCTCTCATCATTGGCGATCTCGGCCTGCTCATCGACGGCCGCTTTCGCCATGTTTACGACCTGGGTGAGAAATGGCACGGCTCGGTGGGACTTCCCTTTGTCTACGCCGTCTGGGCTGGCCGGCCAGGCGTGGTCTCGACCGAAGACGTGGCGCTGTTGCAGGAAAGTCTGCGGCTGGGCTTGCAGCGCAGGGCGGAGATCGGGCGGGCCTGGGCCCTGGACAATGGCGTCGACCCTGCGGTGGGCGAGAAGTACCTGCTGGAAAACATTCGCCACCGCCTCACTTCAGACGAAATTTCCGGCGCCACGGCCTTTCTCGCGCGCAGTTACCAGGCCGGCCTTCTGGCCAAACCCATGCGCGTGCGCTTGTTCGATGCAGCGGTGCCGCCGCACCCACAGCCGCGCTCAAGGCTGTCCCTGGATCGCCTGGTAGCGGACGCTGCCGCGGGCGAGCGCTTGAGTCTCGACGAGGGCGTGCGCCTGTATTCGGAGGCGCCCTTGTTCGACTTGGGCCAGGCCGCCGACCTTCGCCGTCAGTCGCTGCATCCGGAAGGCGTGGTGACCTACATCATTGACCGCAACATCAACTACACCAACGCCTGCACCACTTGCTGTTCGTTCTGCAATTTCCACCGGACCCCAGGCCACCCGCAAGCCTACACACTTTCGCGCGAAGAGCTGGCGCAGAAGCTTCGCGAGACAGTCGAGCTGGGCGGCGTGCAGGTGTTGCTCCAGGGCGGTATCAATCCCGATCTGTCGCTTGCGTACTACGAAGATCTTTTTCGCTTCATGAAGGCGAACTTTCCTTTGGCGATTCACGGCTTGTCGCCCGAGGAGATTCGCTACCTGTCCGAGCGCGAGGGCTTGCCGGTGCGGACCGTGCTCGAACGCCTGGTGGCCGCGGGCCTGGATTCGGTTCCCGGCGGCGCGGCCGAGATTCTCGACGACGAAATTCGCCGACGCATCTCGCCCAAGAAATGTTCGGCTGACACCTGGATCGATGTTATGCGCGAGGCGCATGGGCTTGGCCTGCGCACCACGGCCACCATGGTCTTTGGTTTCGGGGAATCGCCGCGGCAACTGCTGGGGCACCTGGACCGTCTGCGCCGCCTGCAAGATCAGACCGCGGGCTTCACCGCCTTCATCTGCTGGAGCTTCCAAGCCGAGGGCACCCGCCTGCCGCTCACCGACGACACCGGCAGCCTCCGCTATTTGCGCGTGCTGGCTCTGGCGCGCCTCTACCTCGACAACTTCCCCAACCTGCAGGTCTCCTGGGTCACCATGGGACCGGCCGTGGGACAGGTTGCCCTGCGCTTCGGCGGCAACGACTTTGGCTCGGCCATGATCGAAGAAAACGTGGTGGCCACCGCGGGCACGGTATTCAAGATTTCCGCCAGCGATATCGAACGCTGCGTGCGCGGTGCGGGCTTCATTCCTCGCCGGCGCAACATGCGCTACGAACTCATCGACTGATTGAGATCTCAATAGCCCGCGTGCACATTGGGCACGTACAGAGCGAGGCTGTGGACCAACGGGTGCGGGCTATCCGAGGATTCGGCCACAGAGAGACACAAGCTCATGTCGTAGCCAGAGATTTTGCCCGACACTTGCAGAGTGCCGGTCAATCCGCTGGTGTAGCTATCCACTGGTGGGGTGGTGCAGAGGTAGTTCATAGGATCACAACCAACGAATACCTGCACGCCCCAGGCATTGGGCAGGTTGGCCAGATCGAGTGTGGCGGGGAGCACAAAATCCGTGTTGCGCCATGTGACCCAGATCGGCCAGACGAATGTCTCGGCAATGGCCTGGAACTCGCCTCCCTCGCAGCAGTCGTATGGGATCGCGTTCCCGCTGACCGCTGGATAGGACTCGATGCCGTTGACCACCATGTGGCTGGTCGGTCCACTGCAGAAATCACTGAGCGCGGCATCTGGCAAAGACGACGGCACCTCATTCGCGGCATCCGGCAACGCGGGAGCGACGTCACTCAACCCGGGCGCATCCGAGAACGCGGGTGAAACGTCACTCAACACAGGCGCTTCGGGCGACGCGGGAGCGACGTCAAAGAACAAAGAGGGCGCATCTGCAGCCATGGTGGCAATCGAACTGTCCCCGACCACGGGAGCCGCACCGTCGTGCCCCACACCGAGTCCGGATCGGTTGCCACAAGCACACAACAGGCAAAGAGCCAACTTCGATCCGCCGCGAATGGTCTGCATGGGACAGAGTCTAGACCTGACCTCGGCTCTGCGGAAGCTCATGTCGGGAAGAATCCCCGGCCACAGCTCCCAGACACGCGCGCCGGCGTGACGCGTTTGTGGCGTGAACACGCCGGAACGTCGTTGCGGGCTATCCGAAACCGCGCGTGGAGGCGAGGGCAGTCACCGGCAAGGTCATGGCACTGGGCCGGAGGAGGTGTAGATGCAGCCTGGGCCGGCCCTAGCGATTGCGCACGCGACAGCTGAGGCCGCCGCGTGCGACGGGACTACGGCAGCCGGCTCACAGGGCAGTAGTTGATGCGATTGTTGGCATCGCCCCAAGCACCGCCCATCCAAAGGTTCGCCTTGTCGGGCGAGAGCAGGATGTAGCCATTGTACAAGACGTCCGTGGCCGTCAGAGGCTCGTCGATGACCGTGCCGTCGATCCGGCTGACCCGCGTCATCTGCGCCTGGAAGTCATAGTAGAAGAGCCACTGGCTCTGGGCCGAATACATCCCGACGGGCAGGGGCATCGACGTGACCTGCTTCTTGGCCGTGCCATTGTAGGCAACCGACCAGGCCGTCCCGTCCTTGTGTAGGTAGAGGATGCGCGCGGCGTCGGGATAGTCGCCGATGATGGTGCCTGCGCCGCTCTCGAGATCGGTGTCGAAGTAGTTAGGCGAAAGCAGGGCGTGCAGCTCAAGGTTGCCATTACATGCCTCCAGGAAGAAGCAGGAATTGCCGGCGGCCTGCACCTGGACGACGGGACACGTGACGGTGACTGCCGCAGAGGGGGCCGCGCCAAGCGCCGCGGTCCGAATCGTGTCGGCCACCGACCAGCAGGCTCGGGTCGTCGCGTCGGTCGTGCCCGTGGCGACCGACAGTGAATAGGTGAATCCACCCGAAGCCTGGTTCCACGTGTCGAGTTGCGTGGCGACTCCGTTGTCGATCGGAATCCAGCGCAGGTACCTCTGGGCGCCACTGTACTCGATGAAATAGAACGCTCGACCCTGGACGCCATAGTTGTAGGCGTTGAATCCGGCAGTGGGCAGACCAGTATCGGTCGGGGCCGCCGCGCTGACCGGCCAGGCCCACAAATTGCCCGCGCTGTCCCAGATGAAGAAGCCCGACGAATCGGACGTTCCCCAGACCCCGTTGATGTACGCCTGCGACGTGAAGACGTACCGCTCCGGCCCGGTCAGGTGGACGAGGAACCAGCGCTTCCCAGCGCAGGTCGAATCCGCACAAGCATTGCCGATCAGCCAGGTCTTGTCGGGTGTCAGGATGAACGTTGAATAATACGTTCCCTCGGCCCAAGACCAGAAGCCGGGGGCATAGGGGGCCGGGGCGGCAACAGCCGGATCTAGCGAGACGAAGTGCAGGGCTGCCGTCGCGGCGGCGGGTGTGGGCGTCGTCGCGTAGAAAAACAGCGTATCCGTGGCCTGCCCAGAGACCAGCGTCTCGCTAGCATTCCCTGAGTAGAACTTTTGCGACGAGGTCGAACCATCATTGGGGACGATCCAGTAGTCGAAGTAGCCCGTGAGAGAACTGCTGTATCTATACACGAGCGACTTGCCGCCGGAGAAGTAGTAATTATTGAGCGGAGTCTCAGCCAGGGGAAATGGCGGAGACGCGTCGCCGAGTTTCTTCGACCAGAAGATGTAGGAGTTTCCCTGGCACTGGTACGAGAGGAAGTAGCTGTTGCTCAGCCCGAGCGACCTCGTCCCCGCGAGGGAGGCGAGGACGGGGGGCGTGCTCGCGTCGGCGGGCGTGGTGATGAAGCCAGGGCTGCCGTAGTTTGGCCCGTTGGTGGTGATGACCACGTTCTTGCTATCGGGGGTGAAGCTGAACTGCGCGTACACCGTGTCCCGGCCGATATCCTCGATGAGCGTCGCGCGTTCAAGGACGACGGGCTCGACGAGCGTGGTGGCGCTCGGGTTGACGCTAAGCGAATCGACCTGGACCGTGTCGTAGGTGCTCTTGCTGAAGGCGACTGTATAGACACCGGCCGGGACGTTGGTGATGGTGAAGGCTCCGGTCGTCGAGGTGCTCACCGCCGGGATAGCCGTGCCGACGAGGCTGACGCTGATGCCGCTCGAGTCGGCCTGGCCGAGGAGCGTAGCCTGCCCAACCAGCGTTCCGCTACACCCCGTCGTGCAGCTCCCATCCGCCACGCAGGTTCCGCTGCCATTGTCGTGAGATCCCGCCGCACACCCGGCGTTGGCTCCGTTGCACACGTAGACGGTGTGCTGGACCTCGCCGGGTTGCAGGGTGCCGTCGTTGTTCTGGTCCACGCCACTTTGCACAGCCACGCCGCCGCTTGTGCAGTTCAGCCCTGCGGGTTCAGGCGTAACCAAGACCAGGGAGTTGAGCCCACTACCGGTTGCACCCGTTGCTCCAGTTGCACCCGCTGGTCCGGTTGCGCCGGCTGGCCCAGCTGCGCCGGCTGGCCCAGTTGCGCCGGCTGGCCCGGTTGCACCCGCTGGTCCGGTTGCGCCTTGCGGTCCTGCAGCACCATTCAGTCCATTGCTCCCGTTGAGCCCGTTGTTGCCGTTGATCCCGTTAGTACCCTGCGGGCCGGTCGCTCCTGTCGCCCCTGTGGCTCCCTGCGGCCCGGTCGCGCCCTGCGGGCCAGTCGTCCCCTGCAAACCCTGTGGCCCTATCGCCCCGGTAGCGCCGGTCGCACCGGTGGCGCCCTGCGGCCCCTGTGCCCCTGTAACACCCGTCGCGCCCTGCGGCCCCGTAGTCCCATTGCACACCAAAGTCGTGGAAGATACTTCCGAGTTGTCGAGGATTCCGTTGCGGTTCTGGTCGAGGCCGAACTGGATGCTCGATCCGCCCGCTGCGCACTGGCTACCCGGGCTCACGGGCGTGATGCGGACAGCGGCGTTCACACCATTCAGGTTGGTCTGCGTCCAGGTCTTGGTGCTACCTTTGCAAACGTAGAACGAGGAAGAGCTCCAGACGTACCAAACCTCGCCGTCCTGAGTGGACCCACAGGTCGGCAAAGACGAAGTGGTCAGCGCGAACTGAACCGCGGTGATGTCGGCCGCCGAAGGCGCGCCGGCCTTGTTCTGGCCCGAACACGCCACCGCACCGGCCAGCAAGCCCAGCATTGCCAGCACGACATGATTTCGACTCTGACTACGGGTTCTCGTCGTCGTAGGACTCATCAGCTTCCTCCATTCCTCAAGGTGAAATCAGGCGCCTGTCCGCGGCCAGTCACTGCCATCAGAATTACCCCACGTCCAACACGCGATCTCCTGCACCGGTGGGGTAATTCTCATGGCAGTGCTCGCCGCAATGCCGGGGACACTGTAGGAATGTGACGTCCGCGCGGTCCATAGTAAGTTCGTCGAGACGCTCGCACGACGCCGGGCGGCGAGAAGATCAAGATGGCCGCGCCTCCTTCGCATTCCCCAAACAGGCCGTCGCGCGCTCGCCCGCGCAGGACGCAGACGATGCAGGAAGGTCTTCGCGTGGCGCAGTTCCGCGCGGGCGGCGACGAATTCGTCGTGGTCAGCGAGCCGATCGTCGGCGCTGATGTCTTTGCCGCCCTCACTCAGGCGGAGCGCGAAGTGGCGCGCCTGGTGGCAGATGGGTGTTCCAACCGAGCCATCGCGGCAAGACGGGGCGCCCGCCCACGGACGGTTGCCAATCAACTGGCCGCCATCTATCGAAAGCTCGCGGTTTCGTCGCGGTCAGAGTTGGTCGCCCGGCTTGTCGGCTTGCCGGCCGAACGACGTGGTTACCAGCGCGGCCCGTGACCGCAGGCCCAGCTTGCGCAAGGCGCCCGACAGATGGGTCGCCACTGACGACGGCGACAGCCCGAGGGTGTAAGCGATTTCCTTGTTCGACTGGCCGAGCTGTGCGAAGGCGGCCACGCTCGCCTCTCGTTGCGACAGTCCGCGCAGGTTCGGCAGGCTCGGCTGATTCCGGTGCGCGATGAGATAGCGGCGGCCGTCGGATTCAAAGCGATCGACCAGCGACCAACGTCCGGCGCAAAGGGCACGCCAAAGTTCGAGCGCCTCTTGCGGGTGGTTTCTGCGCAGGGGCCCGCGCGACCGATCGATCGCGCGCGCCGCGGTCCGTAATCGCTCGCGTGCGTCGGCTTGCTTGGCCACGCCCGTGGCGTGCAGCACGCTGCCCGACGGGGAGAGCACTGCCTCGTCCTCGACTTTTTCCTGCTCGATACGGCGTCGCAGTCGAAGCGCCGACGCCATGTGCGCCGTGATCCGTTGCCAGCGGGCCACGTCCCGCGCGGACACGGTCTGTTCCAGCGCACGCGGGGAAAGGATGCCGATTCCACCATCGGGATCGGCCGCATGAACCATGAGGGCATCGGCGAAACCAAGCTGACGGTAGAAGTTGTCGTGCCACTCGCGCGTTTGTGGCGGCAACTTCGCCACCTGCTGACTGAAGCTATAATAGGGTTTGCGGACGTCAATCGCACCGGCAAGGTAATCCGCCGACGCTCCGTCGTTCATTTGTCGAAGGATGTCTTCCCATGCCGGATTGCCACTCGCGAACGCCGTGAAGGTCAGACGGCCACCGTGCCAGCGGTAGGTGAATCCATAGACGCCGATGCTCTGGTCAATCGCCGGCCCGACCGCTTCCAGCAGCCGGTCAATCCACTCGCTCTCGCTGCCCTGCAAGGCATA
>PMBY01000164.1 GCA_003153875.1 Myxococcales bacterium
CCCTCGTGCCGGTGCGCGAGTAGCAACTCGCCGCGGTTTGCGTGATTGGCGTCTTCTACGGCGATGAAGGGCTCGCCGAAGTTGGTCATCTGGAAGAGAACCTTGTCTTTGATCTTCTTGAACTCGCGCGAGTCGATCTGGTAGTTGCCACTGCGCTGGTCGCGTGAAAATGAGAAGAACTGGTTTTCCGCGCAGAACTCGACGGTGAAGTACTCGTCGAGAAAGGTGACGTCGTCGCACAGGCGCCGCACCTCGAAGATCTTTTGCCGTCCCAAGCCCAGGCGCTTGTCCCAGGTCCGGCGCGCATCGTAGTCGTCGCACTCGTTCCATTCCTTGCCGAAGCGCCCCTTGTTCCAGCGTTCTTCGATGTGCCGAAGCAACGTCAATCCCACTTTGTAGGGGTTGAACTGGCCGGGTGCCGCGGCCAGCACGCCCGCGTTGTGGTCGGCGTAGTCGATGACCTCGGAGGGCTTGAGCACCTTCTCGGTCAGAAGCTTGCTGTGCCAGTACGCGGCCCAGCCTTCGTTGAGCACCTTGGTCTGGCGCTGGGGCGCGAAGTAGTAGGCCTCCTCGCGCACTGTGGAAAGCAGATCACGCTCCCAGATTTCCAGCGGCGCATGATCCAGCAGGAACTGCAACACGTCCCGTTCGGGCTCGCTCGGGGTCTTGCGCGGCTTGTCCCGCTCGTCGTCCAGCTTCTTGCGCTGCTTTTCCATGAACTCGGGCGGATTGATGAAGCGCTCCATGTAGCCCTTGGCGCGCAGGCGCGGCAGCTCGACCGCGGCCGCTTCCTCGGGTGCGGGTGGCTCGGCCCCGTGGCGCACGATGAAGGGCGACAGGGGATCGATGAGATTCTCCAGGCAGAGACAGGAGTCGATGAAGGCTTCCACCTTGTCCAGCCCCAACCGTTCGATGTGGCGCCGCACGCGGGTGGCGTGATTGGCCATCTCGTCGATCATGTGGCGGTTGCTGCGCGAGAAGAAGTAGTTGTTCTTGAAGAAATCCACATGGCCCAGCACGTGGGCGATCACCATCTTCTGATCGACCAGCGAGTTTCCTTCGAGCAGATACGCATAGGCCGGGTTGTTGTTGATCACCATCTCGTAGATCTGCGACAGCCCATACACATGGCTCTTGCTCAGCCGATCGAAATCCATGCCGAAGCGCCAGTGGGGATAGCGCACCGGGAATCCGCCGTAGGCGGCCACCTCTTGCATGCGCTTGTAGTCCAGCACCTCGAAGCTGACGTCCCAGAAGTCGAGGCCATAGCTGCGCGCGTGCGCCTCAATCTCGCGCTGGATGTCGAGCAGGTAGGCCGGCAGGCGCGACTTCACATGCTGCATGCTTCACCTGCCCTTCCCCAAGAACGCGCGGATGGAGTCCGCAATGCCGTCCTTGCTCTTGATCTCTGATGTGACCAGCAATTCCTGGCCCTTGAATACGTCCTCCAGATCCTTGATGAACTGGCCCGTGCCGTAGGGACTTTCCACCTGGCCGTAGCAGAACAGGTTCACCGAGGGCAGGATTTCCTTCTTGAGGATGTCCATGCAGGTGGAGGTGTCGTCGGAAGACCAGTTGTCGCCGTCGGAGAATTGGAATGGGTAGATGTTCCATTCCGAGGCGGGGAACTCCCCGGCGATCATCTTGGCGCACAGACGATAGGCGCTGGAGATCATGGTGCCGCCCGACTCGCGCGTGCGGAAGAAGGTGTCGCGGTCCACTTCGCGCGCGGTGGCGTCGTGCACGATGTAGCGCGATTCCAGGCCGTCATACTGGGTGCGCAGCCAGGTGTCGATCCAGAAGGATTCGATGCGCACGATCTCTTTCTGCTCGTCGCCCATCGAGCCCGACACGTCCATGATGAAGATCATGAGCGCGTTGGACTGGCGCATGGGCACGGTCTTCCACGAGCGGTAGCGNNTGGCGGCGCAAGGCCTGGCGGAAGGTGCGCTTGAAATGGCGCAACGACTCGGGGCCGCTGCGGCGGATGCCCACGTAGCGATCCCTCTGGGTGATGAGCCGCTGCTTGCCCTTGGCCTCGATGCGCGGCAACGCCAGCTCTTCGCCCAGGATCTCCGCCAGCTCCTCCAGCGATAGCTCGACTTCCAGCGCGTGCTCGCCCGGGTGCGAGCCGGCTTTGCCCACGCCATTCTCGTCGGGCTCGCCTGGGGCGATGACGTCGCCCACCTGGCCCGGCCCCTGGGCCACGCCGCCCTGACCATCGCCGCCGAAATGGAAACGCGGCACATCGATCTGGGGCATGGGGATGGAGACGGTCCTGTCGCCCTTGCGTCCGATGAGCTCACCGCTGGAGATGTACTGACGCAGGTTCTGGCGAATCTTCCCCCGCACGATATCGCGAAAGCGGCGATGGTCGGGGTCGATGCGCAGAGCCATCCGTCAACTAGTCCTTGGTGTCACCGCGGGCGAAGATGGAGGCCACGAAGTTCAGCACGTCGGTGGCGCAGATCTCGCAGTAGGTGTGGTTGCGGATGAGGCGGTTCTTCACCACGTCGATCTTCTCCTGCGTCTCGCGGTCAATCACCGCCGAGACCAGGCTGGTCAACTTGATGGAGTCCTTCTGGTCCTCGAACAACTTCAACTCCAGCGCCTTTTGTAGACGTTCGTTGGTGCGGAAGTCGAAGTGTCGCCCCTCCACCGCCAGGGCCCCGATGTAGTTCATGATCTCGCGGCGGAACTCCTCCTTGCGCGAGTCGGGGATGTCGATCTTTTCCTCGATGGAGCGCATGAGCCGCTCGTCGGGCTCCTCGTCCTGCCCGGTGTAGCGGTTCTTGACCTTCTCCTTCTGCGTGAACGCCTTGATGTTGTCGATGTAGTTGGCGCACAGCTTGGAGATGGCTTCCTCGTCGGCGCTGATGGCGCGCTGGACCTCGTTCTTCACGATGTCCTCGTACTCCTGTTTCACCAGGCCAAGCAGCATGCTGTAGTACTTGCGCTGCTCGTCGTTGGTGATGAGCGAGTGGTGGCGCAAGCCCGATTCCAGCTCGTTCATCACCATGAACGGGTTCACGCAGCCCTCGCCGCGATCGCTGACCAGGGCGTTGGAAATCTTGTCCTGGATGTAGCGGGGCGAGATGCCATCCATGCCTTCGCGCTGCGATTCCTTGCGCAGCTCCTTGATGTTGTCCTGGGTGAACCCGGGCAGCGTCTTGCCGTCGTACAGCTTCATCTTCTGCACCAGGGTCAACTGGTGCTTCTTGGGATCCTCCAGCCGGGTCATCACCGCCCACATGGCCGCCACTTCCAGCGTGTGCGGCGCGATGTGCTTGCCGCGGATCTTGGCCGCGTTGTAGTCCTTGGTGTAAATGCGGCGCTCCTCGGACACGCGCGTGATGTAGGGGATATCGATCTTGACGGTGCGGTCGCGCAAGGCCTCCATGAATTCGTTGGAGATCAGCTTCTTGTACTCGGCCTCGTTGGTGTGGCCCAGGATGACTTCGTCGACATCGGTCTGCGCGAATTTCTTGGGCTTGATCTTGTGCTCTTGCGACGCACCCAAAAGGTCGTAGAGGAAGGCCACGTCCAGCTTGAGCACCTCGATGAACTCGATGATCCCGCGATTGGCGATGTTGAACTCGCCGTCGAANNCGTCGAAGTTGAAGGCGCGCGGATCGCTGTCAGAGCCGAACTCGGCGATCTTGCGGTAGTTGATGTCGCCGGTCAGTTCGGTGGAATCCTGGTTCTTTTCGTCCTTGGGCTGGAATGTCCCGATGCCCACGCGGTCCTGCTCGGACAAGACCAGCCGGCGCACGCGCACGTGCTGCACCACCTGGGACCAGTCGCCCTTGTAGTGGGCCATCAGCTCGCGGAAGATCATGCGGCAGGCGGGATCGAGATCGCCGTCAACCCGCACCTTCTCTTGCCCCGGGGCATTGATGCCCATCTCGATGAGAGCCCGGCTGCGCCAGTCGGGCGGAATCAGGTGCAGCGGCTCCTCGTGCATCGGGCAGCGGAAAATACTCTGCCCGCCGGCGATGGTTTCCAGTCCCGCCGGCAACGTCCACTCGAAGGTGTACAAGGCGCCCTCGGGCACGCGCGAGTAGTCCTCCAGGCCGCGCTTGAGCAAACGCGCGATGGTGGATTTGGAACTGCCCACCGGGCCGTGCAACAGGATCACCCGGCGCTCGGTGCCATAGCGCTCGGCCGCGCTCTTGAACACGCTGACCAGACGCATGAGCGGGATATCGAGCCCGAAGATGGCGTCCTGGCCGCCGTGCTGCTCGTCCTTGAAGAAGGTGAAGCGGGTGAGGCGCTTCTTGTTGTCGAGATATTCCTCCTGGCCGTAGGACAGGATCATGTCGTAGACCCGCTGGTACGCGGTGCGGGTCACAGCGGGATTCTGGCGGACCAGCTCCAGGTAGTCCGCGAAGCTGCCCGTCCAGTTGATCGCGGCGAACTCCTTGTGATTCTGCAGGCCTGCGATCTTGCCGATGAGGGTGGAGGGATCGGGGGTGCTCATCAAGTCTCCTTGCCGACGTCGTGCCGGCCACGCCACGTGTACCTTCAGCTTACCACGCACGCGAGCGGCGGGCTTGGCGGTGGGATAGCGGTAGAATCACGCTTGTCGTCCACCAAATCGGACAGATCCGGGTCCCCTTCTCCCAATCCCGCGAAATGCCGTACAATGCCCTTTATGCCTACCATCAAGCGCATCGGGGTACTCACGGGCGGCGGCGACTGCCCTGGCCTCAACGCCGTCATCCGGGCCGTTACCAAGACGGCCATGCATGTCTACGGCCTCGAGGTCTACGGCATCGAGGACGGGTTCTTGGGGCTCATCCAGAACCGCAT
>PMBY01000104.1:0-20439 GCA_003153875.1 Myxococcales bacterium
ACAAGGCCATCGATCTGGTCGACGAGGCAGCCAGCCGCTTGAAGATGGAGCTGGAATCGCTGCCCGAACCCATCGATCAGCTGGAGCGCAGCCTGACCAGCCTCCTGATGGAGCAATCCGCGCTGGCCAAGGAGAACGACCAAACCTCCGTCGACCGCCTGGCCGAGGTGGAGTCCGAGATCGCGGAACTGCGCGAGCGGGTGGACAGCATGAAGCTGACCTGGCAGCGCGAGAAACAGGTCATCGTCGAACTGCAAAAGCTCAAGAGCGATATCGAGGAGGCCAAGACGCAGGCGCAGCTTTTGCAGCGGCAAGGCGATCTGGGACGTGCCGCCGAGATTCGCTTCGGACGTCTGCCCGAGCTGGAGAAGAAGCTTCAGGCCAAGAACGAAGAACTCACCGCCGCGCAGAAGAACGGCTCGTTCCTGCGCGAGGAAGTCACCGAGGACGACATCGCGGCGGTGGTGTCCAAGTGGACCGGCATTCCCGTGGAAAGAATGCTGGAGGGCGAGCAGGCCAAGCTGACCAACATGGAAGCACGCCTGCACGAGCGCGTGGTGGGCCAAGATCGCGCGGTCGAGGCCATCGCGAATGCGGTTCGGCGCGCGCGCGCGGGCTTGCAGGACCCCAACCGGCCCATCGGCTCGTTCATCTTTCTGGGGCCGACCGGCGTGGGAAAAACTGAATTGGCGCGTGCCCTGGCCGCGTTCCTCTTCGACGACGAAACCCATGTCGTGCGCATCGACATGTCCGAGTACATGGAAAAGCACAGCGTCTCGCGCCTACTGGGGGCGCCTCCCGGCTATGTCGGCTACGAAGAAGGCGGCCAGCTCACCGAGGCGGTGCGCCGGCGTCCCTATTCGGTGGTGCTCTTCGACGAAATCGAAAAAGCGCACGGCGACGTCTTCAACGTCTTCCTGCAACTGCTCGACGACGGGCGGCTCACCGACGGTCAGGGTCGCACGGTCGATTTCCGCAACACGGTTATCATCATGACCTCCAACGTGGGCAGCAAGCGCCTGATGAGCGATCCGCCTGACAACGAGGGTGTCATGGATGACCTGCGCAGCACTTTCCGGCCAGAATTCCTCAACCGCGTCGACGACATCGTGCTCTTCGATCGTCTCAAGCGGACCGATCTGGACCGCATCGTGGACCTGCAAATCGAGCGCTTCCGCCAGCGCCTGCGTGAACGCGACATCGGGATCGAGCTGGCCCCGGCGGCGCGGTCGTTTCTGGCTGACAAGGGGTTCGACCCGGTGTACGGCGCGCGTCCGCTCAAGCGCGCCATCACCACGCACCTGGAAAATCCGCTGGCGCGACGCTTGATCGCCGGTGAATTCGCACCGGGCGACACCGTGTGGGTCACGCGCGCTGGCGACGAATTGGGGTTCAGTCTCAAGCCCACGGTGGCTTCATCCGCTGTAAGCTAGTGGGAACGATGAAGGACCTTTACAAAATCTTGGGCGTTTCCGAAGACGCGAACGCGGACGCGATCAAGAAGGCGTACCGCAAGCTGGCCAAGGAAAATCACCCGGACGCCACCGGCGGGGACAAGAAGAAGACCGAACGCTTTAAGGAGGTCAACGAAGCCTACTCGGTTCTTTCCGACCAGCAGAAGCGACGCGAATACGACCGCCTGCGGTCTGCCCCGGTCGGCGCGGATGGCATGCCGGAGGGCTTTGACCCGGACGCCTTCGCGCAGGTCTTCGGCGGAGGTAGCGGCGGCGCGCAATCGGACGGATTCGGCGATCTGGGTGACATGTTTGCCAACCTGTTCGGCAATGCTGGGCCGTTCACCCGGGGCCGGGGCCGCGGCCGCGCGCAGGCGCGAGGCGCTGACATGGTGGGCAACCTGGAGGTCACGTTCAAGGATGCGGCCCTCGGTGTGCGACAGACGATTCGATCGGGAAGTGGAAAATCGGTGAACGTCAATATCCCGGCTGGCGTCGAAACTGGGGCTCGCCTACGTGTGCCCGGCCAGGGCGCGCCCGCTCCCAAGTCCGGCCAGCCCGGAGATCTCTACCTGGACGTCGTGGTGGAATCAGATGTTCATCTGCGCCGCAATGACGACGATGTCGAGTTGACGCTGCCGCTGACGTTGGGCGAGGCCGTGCTNNGACGGTGTTCGCGGGGACCAGCTTTGCCGTGTGGAAATCGTCGTCCCGCGTCTCAAACCAGATGACGTCGAGTCCCGTCGCCTGGTGGAGGATCTGGAAAATCGCACCCGGCCGCCAAAGCCACGAGGGTTCTGATGCAGGCCGACATCAATAGAATCAACGAACCAGACTGCAGCGACGATTTTTCAGTGCCCGCCTACTTGCGGTTGCGCCTCTGCCGGCCTAGTTTTGGATCAACAAGATGACCGTCCCCGAAGGTTCACGATCGCTTCCCCTGCTTTCTCTGCGGAACCTGGTTCTGTTCCCGGGCGCAGTCATGCCCGTGGAGATTGGACGCCTGTCGTCACTGCGGCTCATCGAGAGTCTGCCAGGCAAGGGCGTCCACCTCTTGGTGGGAACCCAGAAAGACGCGGACG
This sequence comes from Myxococcales bacterium, assembly GCA_003153875.1. The sequence goes on from PMBY01000104.1 coordinate 2,537, forward strand.
TGGAAGAGCCTGCGGGCGCGGACCTCTATGGTGTCTGCGTCGAGGGCGAAGTCGTGCGCATCGTCAAGGCGGCCGAGAACCGCGTGACCGCNNGTCGAGCGACGCCGCATCACCGGCTTCGTGCAGGAGAAGCCGTTCCTGGTTGCCACCTACGATCCGCTGGTTGAGATCCGCAAGGATCCCATCGAGATCGACGGGCTGGGCATGGCGGTGTACGACGTGGCCAAGCAACTCATCGCCATTTCGCCCGACATTCCCGACGAGGCGGCCCAGATTCTCGACCAGAACAAGGATCCAGCGCGCCTGGGCGACATCGCCGCGGCCACCGTGGATCTCTCGGCTGAAGAGCGCGCCTCACTCTTGGTCGAGGTGGACGTGGCCGAGCGTTTGCGCCGCCTGCTGGTTCTCCTGCAACGCAAGGTCGAGCTGATCAAGGTCAAGCAGAAGATCGACACGCAGGTGCGCGAAGAGTTCTCCAAGCATCAGCGCGAGGCGGTTCTACGTCAGAAGCTGAAGGCCATCCAGGACGAGCTGGGTGAAGGCGACGATGGCACCGATCTCGATTCCTTCGAAGAGAAGATCAAGGCGTCGGGCATGGCGGAGGACACGGCCAAGGTGGCGCGCAAGCAGCTGGAGCGCCTGCGCCAGATGGCACCCTCGTCGGCCGAGTACACCGTGCAGCGCACCTACCTGGAATGGCTGGTCGAGCTGCCCTGGTCCAAGGCCACCACCGACACGCTGGACCTGGACCAGGCGCGCAAGGTGCTGGACGCCGACCACTACGACCTGCAGAAGGTCAAAAAGCGGGTGCTGGAATACCTGGCCGTGCGCAAGCTGGCGCCCGCGAAAAAGGGCCCGATTCTCTGCCTGGTGGGCCCCCCCGGCGTGGGCAAGACNNGGCGGCGTGCGCGACGAGGCCGAGATTCGCGGCCACCGCCGCACGTACATCGGCGCCCTACCCGGCCGGATCATCCAGAGCATGCGGCGCGTGGGCACACGCAACCCGGTGTTCATGCTCGACGAGATCGACAAGTTGGGGGCAGACTTCCGCGGCGATCCGGCGGCCGCCCTGCTCGAGGTCTTGGATCCCGAGCAGAACAACGCCTTCTCCGATCACTACCTCGAAGTCAACTTCGACCTGTCCGGCGTGATCTTCATTGCCACCGCCAACACGCTGGAAACCATCCCAGCCGCGCTGCTCGACCGCATGGAAGTGCTGGAGATTCCCGGCTATACGCGCGAGGAGAAGCTGGAGATCGCCAAGCGCCACCTGGTGCCCAAGCAGATCACCGAGCACGGGCTGGACGAGCGGCAGATCAGCTTCGACGAGGAGAGCATCACCACCATCATCGAGCAGTACACGCGCGAGGCGGGCGTGCGCAACCTGGAACGCGAGGTGGCCAACGTNNCCCAAGCTCGACCCCGCGCAGATCGCCGATTTCTTGGGGCCGCAGAAGTACTTCTCCGAAGTGGCCGAGCGGACCGAGGTGCCTGGCGTGGCCACCGGCCTGGCCTGGATGCCCACCGGCGGCGACATCCTGTTCATCGAGGCGTCGCAGATGCTGGGCAAGGGCAATCTCATCCTCACCGGCCACCTGGGCGACGTGATGAAGGAATCGGCGCGCGCGGCCCTGTCGTGGGTGCGCACCCATGTCGAGGAATTCAACCTCAATCCGGATTTCGAGAAGCTGGACGTGCACCTGCACGTGCCAGCCGGGGCAGTATCAAAGGACGGCCCTTCGGCGGGCGTGGCTATGATCGTGGCGCTGGTGTCGCTGTTCACTGGCCGTCGCGTGCGCGGGGACGTGGCCATGACTGGAGAGATCACCTTGCGTGGCAGCGTGCTGGCGGTGGGCGGAATCAAGGAAAAAGTCCTGGCCGCACACCGAGCCGGGATCAAGCGTGTGGTCCTGCCTGACCGCAACCGCAAGGACATGGTCGACATCCCTGAGAGTGTCCGCAAGGATATGGAATTGGTCTTCGTCAAGCGCATCCAGGAAGCCCTGGAGCTGACGCTAGAATCCGTGCCGGTGGTGATCCCCGGACCAGATTCCGGCCCGCCCGAGGGGACTGCGGCGAGGGCGTAGGGCGCCCGTCGTCAGTAGAGATACATCAGCCGAACGCGACCGCTCCACATCGTGTTGCTGATCGAGTTCAGCTCGGCGCTTGGCCAGAGGTCGGCGCGGGCATAGGCAAGAACCGCCTTCACGAAAAGCTGCTTGGCCACGAGGTACTGAATTGCCCCAAAGACCTGGAGGTGGGCGACGTAGTCCTGTCTGCTGCCTAGACTGGAGCGGTAGTACTGTGTCGTCCAGTTGGCCCCTCCGCCGAGCATCAAGTCCTCGAGAACGGAGCCCCGGCGTCCGAGATGGGCATTGGCAAAGCCGCCAAGACTGGCCTTTGTGTAGCTACCTGTGGCCAGGACGTTTCCGTCTGCATTTCGCGATGTGGAATCGCCGTACCCTATGTTTGCGCCGAACTCGACGTACGGATCGAAAACGCACTGGACCGCAGCGCCTAGGCCCTTGTTGGTTGTCCCGGTATGGTCGGTTCCCTTTGACTGGACAAGGGTAACCTTGTCAGTAACCATCCGCTGATTCTGCGCTGTCACGCTCTGGTACTCTGCCCCGGCCTTGAGCTTGAGCCACCCCAGGTCCAGGATGGCGCTAGGACGTCCGCCCAGGTAGTTGCTGGCGCCTGTCCCCAGGCTGGTGGTTCCGATCTCGCCAAGCATCTCGAAACGCAGGATGCTCATCGGATAGAGGTGCGCGGCGAGGTAGCCAAGCCCCAATCCCCGGGGACGGTCGTGCATGAAGGTGACTCCGTAGTAGTCAGGTGGCTCCATAGGGTTTCCGTCCCCAAGCTTCGGCCCCGGTTGTTCCTCTGACTTCGGTCCCAGGCGCTCCAAGGTGTTGACGTCGAGGCCCATGCCTGTGTGGTACAGCTCCCAGCCTTCAAAGCGGCCAACTTTCACATCCCAGACGTTCCAGTGCCCGACGCGCAACCAAAGGTCGTCGGTGTCGACTGTCCCTAGGTTTTTCTGATCACATGTGGTCGTGCCCGTGCTCTGGCACCCGTTGCCGACCAGCTCGGCCTGCGCCTGAATGAAAAACCGACCGCTGACATAGGTCGGCGTCACACGCAGAACTGCGCGCGCCTGCTGCTGCCACCTGGTGCTGTTGACTGCTAATTCGCTTTCGCGCTCGATCTTCTCGTACCCGGTGTCGACCCACGCCGAGCCTGAGACGCCCACCCCAGTCTTTGTCATGTAGGGCCACTGTAGGCCGTGAAAGGACGGTTCGAGCCACAGCGATCCGCCGTACAGACCGCGCACCATGGCGGAAGACGCGCCCGGTCCCCAGAAATGGACGCCCGGCCACGCAGACCATTCGCCGTAGGGGCCGCTGCCTGGATACGCGAGCGCCCCAAGATGCTCAACATACTGAGTTGGTGGTGGGGGTGGCTGCGGCACGAATGTGGGCATTGTTTCTTCTTCGGGAGGCGGGGGGGGTGCCGCAGGCTCCGCCGGGGACGGCGCCACCGGAGGCACCTCTGCCGGCGCAGCAGCGGCCGTGGCAGCCGGCGCAGGCTCAGGCGCGGGTTTGCTTTCCGCGGGGGCAGGTGGGGGAGGAGGAGGTGGCGGTGGCGGAATCTTGGTGATGTCTTCGCTGGGTGGTTTCTCCCAGACTTGGTTTGCAGCGGGGACGACCGCCGTGTCCGCGCTCTTGTTGGCTTTGCCACTAGGCGCTGCCTTTTTCTTGGCCGCCGTGGCCGGCTTGGCCTTTTCTTTCTTGGCCGCTTCCGCCGCCGGGCTGAGAATCAACATGATCGCCGGCACCGAGCACAAGGCGACAGCCAACAGAACAGATCGGGTGCGTGTGGATGTCATGGGGAACCTATCCAACGGGAAAGTCAGCCCAGGGTCAAGAGTCTCTGCGGGCTATCGCATCTACGGTGTGGATGTCACGGTGAACGTGTCGGAGAGAGGCAGGTTTGCCGAGCTCGGCCCCACCATGACCTTCACGGTACTGGCTTCGATCGCCCACTTGCTTGAGGTCGAGTCCCAGTACTTGAGATCGGCCACGCGCACAGGGATCGTCACGGTCTGCTTGGCCCCAGCAGCGATGGTCACGCGGGCAAACCCTTTGAGTTCCTTGACCGGACGTTTCTTGGTGGTACCGGGATAAGAGACGAAGAGAAAGACCACCTCGTCCCCGGCCACGGTTCCTGAGTTGGTGACGTCCACCGAGACGTTCACCACGGCGCTCTGTGAGGCGGTACCACAGGGGACCACGAGATTGCTATAGGTGAACTGCGTGTAGCTCAGACCGTAGCCGAACGCGAACTTCGGCGTGATGTTCTTGTTGTCGTAATAGCGATAGCCCACGTAGTAGTCCATCGTGGTGGTGGCTCCGCCGTTGAAGGTGGGCAGATCGCTCAACTGACTGGGCCAGCTTATGGGCAGCTTCCCGCTGAAATTGGCCTTGCCGAAAAGCAACTTGCCCAGGGCAGTGCCGCCCGTCATGCCGGGATACCACGCCATCACCACGGCCGAGACCGGGGGCAACGAGGTGAACCATGGCATGTCGATGACGCTGCCGCCTTCGAGCACAACCACCATGGGCTTGCCCAGCGCCGCCACCGCCGTAATCAGGCCGTTCTGAGCGCCGGAGTTCATCTTGCCGTCGAGCGCGAGGGTGGTGCGGTCACCGCTGCCGTTGTATTCTTCGCCCTCGTCATAGGGGGTGAGCCCGGCGACGACTACGATGAAATCCGCCCCCGCGGCCGAGGCCGCCGTGCTGCCGCTGGTCACCGTGACGCCTGACCCTGCCGCCGATTGGATACCGGCAAAAGGCCCGACGGCCTTGCTGGAATCGAAATCGACTCGGCTGCTGCCCACATCGCCAACCCGAATACCGGTCGCAAAGTTGATGGTTCCGTTGTTGACGTCGTCAGAGCAATTGTTGATACCGGGACCAGTGGCAACGCCAGAGCTATTCACCGGAGCACAGTAGCTCTGGGTCAGGCCAACCACGGCAATCTTGGTGAACGTGCTCTTGATGGGAAGTGCGTTGTCGTTCTTGAGCAGAACCATCGACTCCAGAGCGGCAGTTTGCGCAAGAGTGACGTGCGCATCGTTGCCGGTGATGGAACCGCCGCTGAATCCCGTGGTGGCTGCTTTCAGGCCAGTGCCCTTGTCCACGCCAAAGCGGTACTTCTGCTCCAGGATGCGTTTGACCGCGGTATCAACCTGCGTCTGATTGATGGCTGAGCCGATGCTGCCTTCGATCGTGCTGAAGTTGAGACTCCAGGGAAGCTCCATATCCATGCCCGCCGCGATAGCTTGGCCCGCAAGCGTGGCGTTCGGCGATGCGCCATTTCCGCCTGGCATGGCCCACCAGTCGGACATCACAAATCCATTGAAACCAAAGTCCGTGCGCAAAATGTCGTTGAGCAGATGGGCGTTTTGCGTGCAGCTGGTTCCATTCACCAAGTTGTAGGCCGCCATGATACAAGCCACGCCCCCGTCTTTGACGATCATCTCAAAGTGCCGCGCGTAGATCTCGCGCAGGGTCTGCTCGTCCATGGAAGAATTCTTGGATGCACGCTGATTCTCGATGTTGTTGGCGGCGTAGTGCTTGGCGCAGGCTGGAACATAGGTCTGGACGCCCGCAACCAGCGAGGTGCCCAAGCGGCCAAGCTGGTAGGGATCCTCCCCATAGGTTTCCTGCGCGCGTCCCCAGAGCGGATGGCGCAAAAGATTGACCGTCGGAGCCAGCAACATGGTCTGACTGGCGGCAGCCATCTCGTCGCCTATGGCCTGGCCAATCTGGTACTCGAGATTCACGTCCCACGCTGCCCCGCGCGCCATGGCAACCGGGAACACCGTGGACTTGCCGTGCGAGGTGTTGGTCGCCTGGATGGGCGCGTCCAGGTTGACCCCGCGTGGGCCATCCCGGAATGTAAACCCCTTGATCGACTTCGACGTGTTGTCGGGTTGGCGGAAGGTGTCGGTCCAATTTCTGGACGTGGAAGGTCCAGGGTCCGTGCCGCGCATCTGCTGCGCCTTTTCCGTCACTGAAAGACTCAGGACCGTCGTGCTAGCCTGGGTTTGGAACTTGGTGTGTTGGTCGGCCGGATAACCAGGCATCATCTTCGGATCAGCGGTAGGCCCAACCGTACAGGCCGCCTTGACAACCGTCGAGCCTCCTGAGCTGCTCGACGCAGAAGAGCCGCCCACGCTGGTCGTGCCGCCTGGACTCTTGCTGCCGCCCGCGATGGTCGCGCCGCCCACGCCAGTCGTGCTGCCCGGGCTCTTGCTGCCGCCTGTGCTGGTCGTGCCACCCACGAGGATGGTGCCGCCGTTCCCGCCGACAACCGTCACACCGCCGTTCCCGCCCGCGGCGCCGCCGCCACCAACCGCAAAGGTCGTACCGCCCGCGCCACCCACAATATTGATGCCACCCTGATTGGTGCCCCCCGCGCCGCCCGCATTGCCGCCGGGGCCGACGGTGTTACCACCCGTGTCTGGATTGCCGGCGTTGCTCTCGGTCGATCCACCGGCGACGCCACCAGCGCTGCCGCCCGGGCCGCCGCTTCCGGTGCTGCCGCCAGCCGATCCGCCGGTTGGAGAGCCGCCCGTAGGGGCCGAGAGATTGCAACCGACTACCGAGCCAAGCAGAATCACGGCGAGGGCCGCGTGACGCAAGAAACCGGGAAGGAATTGGTTCATGGGGGAATCTCCGACGTTTCTGGGGATGCTTCGCGCGGGCGTTCAACCGCTACCCGCAATTTGCCATCATCGTAGCAGTCCGTCGAGGTTAGGTATGCCGCGCAAACAGTCCTAACCACAGGTCTTATACACTTCACGCGTCCCGCCTGAGAAGGACCAAGGTTATCCATGCCGGACGAAGGCAAGGGCGAGCGCCGCTGGGACAGCCAGCAACGCGACCAGCGCACATGCCGCGTCGAGGCCGAAGCAGGGAAGCGCAACCGCGGCAACTACCGGCGCGGCCAGAGCCGCACCCAACAGGTCCACGACGTAGGTTGCCGCCGGCGTCGCGCCTGCGACCAGGGCCGTGCGAAAAGCGATCCCCACGGCTGCACCGGCAGAGAGCGAAGCGAGCAGCAAGGCGGCTATCATCAGCGGTGGCGGAACCTGCGTCGAGACGCGCGAGAGCAGAGGCAGAAGCGCTGGAACCACCAGACCAAGACCGAGCCCGCCCCAAATCCCGATGCCAAGACGCGGAGCCTTGGTGGCGGCAAATGCCAACCCGGCCATGTTGGCGGCCAGGAGCGCACCCAGTAGATGATGCAAGACTCCCATGGCCGACTGCGTGACGGCGAGAATCAGGACAGCCGAGGCCATGCTGGCAAAGCCCACCGCGGACACGACCAGAAGCGCTGGCCTCTGGCCTCCCCGCGCCGCGAGGAGCGCCGGCACCACCAGCATCACGGCCAGTCCCAACGCCAACGACCAAAATCCAAGGCCGAGGGCCCGCCGCAACCAATCGGCGACGCGCCCGGAATCGGCGCGCCCAGAAACCAGCAGGTTGTGCAGGTACGCCGTTGGCAGGCGATCGCTGCTCGCCGCCACTGCCACCTCGCTGTATCGCTTGGCCAGCGACTGCACGCGCTCCTCGGGCATGAGCACAGCCAACGAATACTCGTCGACGAATGTGGCCGTCACTTTCCGTTGCGCCAGACGCCGCGCCAGTTCCACGGGATCGCGGCTCAAAGGCGCATCGCTGGCCAGAAAGTAGTTGGTCGACAGCGGCGTCACCAGGACATGCGCGAATACCGAGGCTAGCGCCTGGTACACCGCTCCGTTGCACGCCACCAATTCCGGGCTGTAGTAGTTCTCGGCACCAGGCAGGGCAAAAGCCAACACGCCGCCGGGTCGCAGCGCTCGCCGGGCCTCGGCAAAGCTTTCTCTGGTGAGCAGCCGACTGGCGAGCAACGTCGACGGCTCGGCCGTGGACAGCAAGACCACATCCCAAGACGCGGCTGCACTCCGTCGCAGAAGATTCCGTACATCGCCGGTGAGCATGTGCACGCGGGGATCGCGGAGCGCCTGGCGCGTGGCAGGGTCAGCGGCCCTGATCTCCATCTCGGCCAAGCTCGCCTCGGGCTCGGCCACCGCCACCTCGGCGACTGGATGCTTGAGAATTTCGGGCACAAGACCGCCCAGTCCCCTGGCCACGAAGATCCGCCGCGGCTCGCGCACCTGCACCAGCGCCAGGTGTACCAGCTCCTCGGAAGACTGGCGCTCGGGCAACACCAGGGCCAGATGGCCGTCCTCGTACAGGGCGCGCTGCTCGGCGCGAAGGAGCACGGCCACGTGGCCGTGGCGGGTATACGCGCTCGCCTCGATGGTTTCGCCTGGCCAGCGCCAGGCCAAACTGCGCGCTTCGATTGCGCCTAGCCCACGCTGACCCGAGACCGCTACCACGGCGAGCCCGACCGCCGCCAGCGTCCACGTACGTCCGACGAGCAGGGCCGCAGCCAGCACGGCACCGACGTACAATCCTGCGGCCACGGCAAAGGGTTGCCAGGTTTCCACCAGCCAGGTCGCGGTCACCCCGCCGGCAAGCCAACCCGCAGCCTCGGCCAGGTAGGCGCGCGCCGGGACCACGCCGGGCAAGCGACAGGCCAGGGTGAAGCTGGCTCCGCCCACCAGGCAGACCGGAGCCAACGTGAGCAGCAGCCCGAGCACATGCTGGTCGAGAGTGAGCAGCGCGCCTGGCGCCAGCGAGAAAAGGCGTGGCAGTCCGCGCGCGGTCAGCAGAGCAGCGAAGAGCGCCGGCCCGAGCAAGAGCGCACCGACCACGAAGAACTGACGGGAAAGACGGCCCGGAAGCAGCCCGGCCGCCGCGCTGCCGGCCGCGGTCAGCACCAGCCATTGGCCCAGAGCCAAGGCGATGGCNNACGCTGGCAAGAGGCGAAACCCGGGAACGCATGGCGGGCAGAAACCTGCAATCTACCTGCAATCCGATTTTGGCGCCCGCCACGGCTATCGCGTAGGCGAAGACGGGCTTTGCCCGCCAGAGCCAGAGCGCGGGAAGGCATGGGAACCCTTTGAGGGTTCCCATCTAAATGCTAAAGAAAGGCCCTCATCATGTCTCGCCGCAGTTCACTCTTTCCACTGCTCCTCGTCCCGCCGCTGGTGGCGCTTCTGGCCAGCCCGATCCTCCGACACACGGCCCAGGCCGAAACCGCAGGAACACCCCTTGCCCGGCCCGCGGGCTACAAGCCGGAGAAGAAGATCGTACGCCAGTGGGATTCAAAGTGCGCCACTTGCCACGGCGAGGATGGTCGCGGCCACACCGAGCAAGGCAAGGAGATGGGCATCGACGACATGACCAAGGCCGCCTACTGGAAAGACGTGACCGTGGAACGGGCTCGCAAGTCTGTCCTCGAGGGCCTCAAGCGCACGGTGAACGGGAAAGATCAAGAGATGAAACCGTTTGGCGATCGTCTGACGCCGCAGCAGGTTGACGCCCTCAACCTTTACGCTGTGTCCTTTTTCAAGAAGTAACCCGCAAGCCCGTTCGATTCCCTGTAGAATCAAATCATTAGGAGGCTGCGTCGAAGCAACCATGTCGACCCCCGGGGTAGGAGAGGATATCGAGGACATTTGTACCCGCTGTGGCGACACCTGGCACGTCGTAATGGCCAAGGTGGGCGAACGCGTGGCCAAGGTTGTGTGCAAACTCTGCGGCGGCCAGCACAACTATCGCGGCGACCAACAGCCAGCCGCGGCCGGCAAAGGCGGCTCAGGCAACGCATGGGGGCGCCCCCGAAAACGGCGCATCACGAGGGCTAACCAAACTGTGCCCTCGCCAGTGGTGGTCTTTGACCCCAGCAAGCCGCCGCGCGCCTATTCGCCCAAGGACGGCTACACGCCTGGCGAGCGCATGACCCACGCGACTTTTGGTATCGGCGTGGTCAGCGGCGCGCCCGCCCCGGGCAAGGTCGAGGTTCATTTCCCCAGCGGGATGCGCACCCTGGCCTGCGCCAAGGCGGTGTCAACCCTGGAGCGGCCCGTGGCAGCCCTGGACGTGGCCCTGCCCGACCGCCCGCCGGCGCCCAAGCCNNAGCTCGGGCAATGGCACCGGCGCGTAGGCGCGTGGGGAGCAGTTGGTAGTCACTCCGGCCACGGCCACGGCCACGGCCACGGCTACGACCACGCCTACGAGCTTCTCCAGCGATCACTGGTCTGAGGAGGATGCGTGACCTTGCTTCATCCAGGTGCCAACTTGGTGCTGACGGTCGATCGGCTGGACCACGACGGTGCTGGCGTGGCCGATGTGCAAACCGACTCGGGGCTCTTCCGCTTGCATGTGGCCGGCGCCTTGCCCGGCGAACACGTGCGCGCGCGCGTGGCGCATGTGTCGCCGCACGCGCGTGAGCAGGGAAAGGACGCGTGGGCGGATCTTGAAGAGATAGCGACCGCCTCGCTTGACCGGGTGGCGTCGCCCTGCCCGGCTCACGATCGTTGTGGTAGCTGTCCGCTGGCGAGATGGGCCTACGCCGCGCAGGTGGAATGGAAACGCGAGCTGGTGGTCGAGGCGATGGCTACCCAGAGGGAATTGTCGCGTGGGGAGCCCGCCAGCTTCGCTGGCGGCGCACCATCGCGCGAGGCCGANNAGCGAGCGGGGTGGGGGTGGGCTTGGGGAGCCGAAGGGGTTGGGAACCCTCCCAGGGTTCCCATATCAATTACTCGTGCCGGTGGCGGCCTGCGTGCCCTCGCCGCAGCCCTTCGGCTATCGCGGCAACGCCAAGTATGTTTTCGGGCACGACCGCGACGGCAGGCTGGTGCTTGGGGCCTACGCCCCACGATCGCATGAGATCGTGGACATGTCAGGCTGCCCCATCGCTGAGCCGGCCCTGGCCAAGGTCGCGGCGATGCTCGTGACCCTTCTGGTCCAGCACGCGATCGAGCCCTTCGATGAAGTCCGTCGCACGGGTCTCCTGCGCTACGTGGTCTTGCGCGCCAATGCCGACGGCAAGGTGCTGGTCGCGCTGGTCACTGGCCGCGAAAGCTGGCCCGAGGCGGAGTCTCTCGCGCGCGCGTTGGCGGCCGCCTGCCCGGCCGTGCTGGGCGTTGTCCTCAACGTCAACAGCGCAAGTGGCAACGCTCTCTTGGGCGAGTCCGAGCGCCTGCTGTGTGGCTCGGCTACCATCGAAGACACCATCGGCCCAGCGCGCGTGCGCCTGGGGCCACGTTCCTTTGCTCAAGCGAATCGCTTGGTGGCAGGCCTCGCCTACCACGACATCGTGGCCGCTGCCGCACGCCTGGGTCCGATGGATCGCGTGGTCGACGCCTACGCCGGTGCGGGTGGCATTGCCCTGTCGCTGGCACCGCTGGCGCGCGAAGTGGTGGCCATCGAAGAGAACCCGGCGGCTTGCGTGACCGCGGAGGCATTTCTCGCCGAGTGCGCGCCCGACAGAAACATTCGCATCGTGAGCGGTGACGTAGCGGATCATCTTGCCCAGGTGGGGACGGCTGATCTGGTGGTGCTCAATCCGCCACGCAAAGGCTGTGCCCCGGCGGTCCTGGCGGCCGTGGCGCAACTGCACCCGCGCCTGGTTGCCTATCTAAGTTGCAACCCCGCTTCCCTGGCGCGCGATCTGGCAGCCTTGGCGCGACTGGGTCTGCGCACCGTCGGCATCACTCCGTACGACATGCTCCCTCACACCCCGCATGTGGAGGCGCTGGCTTTGCTCGAGAAGGGATAGTCAGGATCAGTACGCCCACGACGAAGATGGCGACGGCTCCGTACTGGCCGGGCGTGAAGTGGAAGTAGCGGACGTCTGCAATGCGCAGAAAGTCGAGTGGAAAGCGCACCGGCGCATAGAGCACGGCCAGCCAACCCACGAAGAATCCCGGCGTGCGAGGACGGCGCTGGCCCAGCCAGAGAAACAGCAGCGCCAGCGGCAGGGTGCAGAGCGCCTCGTCCAGCCCCAGGTTGTGGCGGACGACGCCGTCGCTGTAGCGCTGGGCGAGGAAGATGCTGGTGGCCGAGCCGGGATGGTCATAGGCGAGAAAGCAACCCGTGCGACCGAAGAACCATGAGGTGGGGAATGCGTAGGCGACCAGATCCAGATACGACCACTTCTGCGGCCCCAGGCGCTGAAAGCGCACGAAGAGCGCGGCCCCTGCGATCGCGCCCAAAAATCCACCGAACGAACTCAGGCCTTCCCAGAAGCGCAGCAGGCTCCAGGGATTCGCCAGTGCGTCGGCGGGATAGTAGACTAACCGATCAATCAGGTGCGCGCCGACGAAGCCGCCCAGCAGGATCCAGATGGTCAACCGTTCGGCGGTAATCGGGTCCATGCCCCAGGCTGCGGCTCGACGGCGAATCAAGCGCAGCCCGATGAGGATGCCGACTGCCACCAACACGCCGAAGGCGTGAATACTGATGGGGCCGAACGACAGGCTGGGCTGTGCGAAATACGGGATCATGGCTTTCCCGCGTTCAAATTCGCGTGGGGAGCCGGCGAGCTTTGCTCGCCGCGTACCATCGCGGGGGGGTTTGGGGACCCTTCGAGGGTCCCCATCAAAAAGTACCTCCGCGTCCATTCTGCCATAGCGATGCCGGCCGCCACGGTTACCGGGAATGAGTTGTTGATGCCATACATGGGGATGGCCACGATGTTGTCGACCTGGGCGAGCAGTTCCTCGGACACGCCGCTGGTTTCGCTGCCAAACACCATCACGCACGCCTCGGGCAGCTCCGCCCGCCACAGATCCACGCGCGCGTGCTCGCGCTCGAAAGCGATGAGCGGCAGCTTGCGCTCGCCTGCCCACTCCACCAGGGCTTGCTCGTCGGCTAGCTTGGTCAAGTTCTCGTAGCGCTGCATGCCCATGGCCGCGCGCTCGTAGTAAGGCTCGTCGCCCACCAGCAGAATCTCCTGGACCAGGAACGAGTGAGCCACCCGAATGATCGCGCCCACGTTGAAGGGATTGCGAAAACGCAGGATGGCGATGCGCAGGGGACGGCGCAGAGTCTCCAAGCTGGCCCGGACCTCGTCGAGCGGGAGTTCAAATCCAGGAACTTTGGCCACAGTGGCGCAAGGGTAGCACCCCGCCGCATCCCATGCGTACCGGAGAAAGCCATGTAGCGCGTGTCTCGAAACTGCGGGCCGCCTGGGAGTCCCGGCTAGCGGCTAGCGAGAGCGTGAGGGTGAGCGAGTTCGTGTGGGGTACGCGGACAGCGGGGAGCGGGCCGCGTGCCGCTCACGTTCGCTCTCACGCGAATCGCCACGCGCCGCCGCACGCTGGTCGCTCTCGCTCACGCTCACGCTGGCCGGCCCACGCAAGCCGCCTTTCGCTGGTCGCTACCGCTCACGCCCACGCTCACGCTGGCCGCCGTACCCACCTCGCACCGGCGGTCGACGTACGGGCTCGATTCCCTTACTGCGGAAGCGGAACGTTGATCGTCGGGCTGGCTTCGCGGGCGCGCATTTTGCCGGGGCCCCGAACGAAGGCGGCGGCGATGGCCAGGGCCATGGCGGCCAGGATGATGACCCAGAACCACTTCGATCGCGTGACCGGCTCGGCCGGTTGCCGCTTCTGCACCAGCAGGCCCAGCGTCGCCTTGGCGAGAATCTCGGCCTGCATCTTGGTGGCCATGGCATCGCCGGGAAAGCGATCCAGGCGATCGCGGTAGCAACGCCCGGCCGCGGGCAGCAGGTTGGCCTGCAAACAGTACTTGGCGAACGCCTCGTGGCGATTCCGATCCTGCCAGTTGGCTTCCGCCTGCTGCCACAATTCCTGGCCGGCTGGGGTCAGCTGCGTGCGAGGGCCAGCCATGCTGGGCCGCCACAACGCAAACTGCAGACCGCAACGCGGACAAGCCGGAGCGCCGCCGGCGCGTCTGTGTCCGCACTTGGGACAGGCGGCGCTGTCGCTGCTCGTGCTGGTTTCGATCTCGCTCATGGCCCGTCTGGTTGGATCACCTGGTTGGGCCCGTCCCGCGGAGCGCCCAGGCTGGGACGCATCGGTACGGGCATGAATATTATGGCGAAGGTCACGAAGACCAGCCAGAAAAGTCCGGCGCGGCTGGCTGGCAAGGGTCGATCGTCGACCGGGGGATGGTCGACGCCGCCTGAAAGTCGCCTCAACACCGCAAGCAGGATGAACCAGATCAGCCAGGGCTCCCCGGCCGCAACCGCGATGTTGACAGCGGAGATCGGCAGGCCCCCGCCCAGCCGCGCCAACTCGGCCACGGCGTCCAGGTACACTGCGCCAGCGACCCCGAGGGAAAAGACCGGCAGCAGATTCTGCAAGATGCGCGAAGCCCGGCCGTAGCGGTTGCCAAAGTAGGCGATGGCCACATGGCCGCCATCGAGCTGGCCCACGGGCAAGAGGTTGAGCATGGTGACCAGCAGTCCGGCCCACCCGGCCATGGCAGTCGGGTGCAACATCACGTCGCTTCCCCCGCCGGGCAGCCAGGCGCCGTGGATCACGCGTTTGAGAACTGCGTACAGGATCGAGTTGCCCTCTTGCACGCCCACCCCGACCAGGGGCTGCACCGGGGAAATGTACAGGCCATAGATGAGCACCGGGATGGCCACGATCAGCCCGGCCAGCGGCCCAGCCGCGCCGATGTCAATGAGCTTGCGCCGGTCAGAGGTCCTCGACTGCAAGATCACCGCGCCCATGGTCCCGAACAAGCCGATGCCCGGCGGCAACGGCACGAAGTACGGCAGCGACGCCGGCACGTGATGCCAGCGCGCCGCCAGGTAGTGACCCATCTCATGACAAAGCAGGATCGCCATCAGCGGCACCGAGAACGCCAGCCCGTCCTGCAGCGGGAACATGCTGGCAAATCCGTGGCGCTCCAGCGCGCCCTGCATGGTGGTGGTCAGCAGGGTCGCCAAGAAGAGCGCGATGTTCAGAAATGGCATCGGGTTTCGACGGGGCTGTGGAACGAACGGTCAGCGCCAGTGCGCGCTCGCCGTGCGACTAGACTATTCCAGCGAAGGGCTCGTTGCCATCGCTGTCGTTCGCTCCCGCGCCGCTGCGTTGTCGCCAAATGCCCCTACCTTTCCAGTTCCTTGCTCTGGTTGATGTGGCCGCGCTATCTTTGTGCGCTACTGAAATAGGCTGCAACCTGCCGAAGGAGAATCGTGACTAAAATGCGCGCCACAACTTCTGGGTCGGCCCCTCGCGTTTTCTTGTTGCGGCGATTGCCGCTCTTGGCATGGGCCGCCACTTCGATCGGTGGATGTGGTGGAAGTCCCATGAGGCCGAGCAATCCTTGCGGACTGACGGCCTCTGGGGTGCTGACAGATGGAACATTCTCAGGGAGCATGACCATCGTGGGCACAACCGCGGGCTTCCCGCTGACGGTCTCGTTGGATGCACAAGCGCGGAGCCTTTCAGGGGCGGTCGCGTTTCAGGATGCGGCCCAGTCGTATTCCGGGACGCTGTTGGCAAACATTGGCTCCAATGGCGCGCTCTCAGGAGGCTACACCGCCACGGGCACCGATGGGGGGCAAATCACGGGCTCACTATCGGGGGTGACTGACAATCAACGCGCTTGTGGGTCTTGGGAGAACACCGCCGGTCAGAGCGGCACCTGGCAGCTTCTTCGCACGGGCAGTTCCCCGATGGGCGACGCTGGGGTCGCGGGCACGCCCCAGCCGGCCACCTTTCTCTGCCAGCCGCGCCCGGACACATGTGCGGCTGGCACGCGCTGCTGGTTCTCCTGTACCGGCACGCCCAGCTTTCAATGTATGCCGGGCAACATTGGCACCGTGGAATACGGTGGGGCATGCAGCGGCGACGAGTGCATGGCTGGCTCGGTGTGCGCCCACTTCAGGCTGCCTGACGGGGGTTACCCCACGACAGGCCTCTGTATCGCCTACTGCAACCTGGATTCAGACTGCCCCTCTGGAGAGTATTGCGTCCCGGCCGTGTACCGCTGCCTCTCCGGCGACCAATTCACCTTCAAGCAGTGCTCAGTAATCCCATAGAAGCGTCATTCGCCTTCCCCCCGCCCGATGACTGCCATCATCTCCTGAAAAGCGCGCCGACGGGGATAGGCATCGTCGCCCAGTAGACCGGCCAGCGTGCGAAGCGCGGCCCGTGCCTCGTCGCTGCACGCGCCGGGCACTTCCACCTGCACGCGCACGTGGGCGTCCCCGCGGCTGCCGCCCGGTGTTGGCAAGCCCTTGCCGCGCACGCGAAACACGCTGCCCGGCTGTGTGCCGGCCGGGATCTTCATGCGCACGCGCGCGTCGAGCAGGGGCACCTCGATCTCGGTGCCCAAGGCGGCTTCGTCCATCCCCAGCGGCACCTCGACCTCCAGAAGATCGCCTTGCTGGCGATAGAANNCGTTGCGTGCCGCCTGCCTGCGACCCGGGCGGCACGCGCACCACGTACTCACGCTCGCTCTCGCACAGGCCAGTGCCTGCGCAGGTCTTGCAGCGCACCCGCGGAATCTGCCCGGAACCGGCGCAGGCCAGACAATCACGCCGCGTGGAAAAGAAGCCCGCCTTGTGCCGCGTAAATCCCTGTCCCCCGCAGCGCGCGCAGGGCTGCAAGCCCGCGGCCCCGCCTTGCGCGCCGGTGCCGGCACAGGTGCGGCAGTCCTCGCTGCGCTGGAAGCGAATCGTCTTCTTGCAGCCAAGCGCCGCCTCGTCGAAATCCAATTCGAGGGTGTAGCGCAGGTCTTGCCCGGCGGCGCGCTTGCGCCCCAACCCGAACAGATCGCCGAAGATGGCATCGAAAAACTCGGTGACCTTGGCCAGATCGGCGCTGTCTGCAAAAGGCAAGTCGCCGGGAATGTCTCCCAGCCGATTGTAGCGCGCGCGTTTCTCCGCATCGCCCAACACCGCATAGGCCTGCGAGACCTCCTTGAACCGCTCCTCGGCCGCGGCATCGCCTGGGTTGCGGTCGGGATGAAATTGCAGGGCCAGCTTGCGGTAGGCAGCCTTGATCTCGGCCTCGGGCGCATCGTGTGCCACGCCCAAGGTCTTGTAGTGATCGTGCGCCACTATTAGGAATTCTCGGGCGAGGGCTCGGGATCGGATATGCCGCCGCCCTGCAACGCCACGAATAGCATGTGGGCCTCGGTTTCCAGCTTGGCCAGGGCCGCGCCGGCGCGAGCCACGTCACCCACGAACAGCTCGAACGCGCGCTTGCACTCGACCAGAGCCGCCTCCAGTCGCCGCCTGGCATCCGCGTCCAGCTTGTCGCCGAATTCCTGCAGGGTGCGCTCGGTACCGTAGATGAGCGTGTCGGCGCTGTTAGACAGGTCGGCCCATTCCTTCTTGGATTGGTCCACCTGGCGACTGGCCTCAGACTCGGCGATGAAGGAACCGATCTCGGCCTCGGAAAGGCCCGAGGTGGGCTGCACCACGACGGCCTGGGTCTTGCCCGTGCCCAGGTCCTTGGCCGCCACGCTGACCATGCCGTTGGAATCGATGTCGAATGACACCTCGATCTGGGGCGCGCCCCGAGGCGCGGGCGGGATGCCGGTCAGCTGAAAGTGCGCCAGGCTCTTGTTGTCCTCGGCCATTTCCCGCTCGCCCTGCAAGACGTGCACATTGACGTAGGGCTGGTTGTCCACCGCGGTGGAGAACACCCGCGCGCGCCGCACCGGAATGGTGGTGTTGCGCGGGATGATCCGCGTGAACACGCCCCCGGCGGTTTCCACGCCCAAGGAGAGCGGAGTCACGTCGAGCAGCAACACGTCCTGTTGCTCGCCCGACAGCACCGCCCCCTGCAACGCCGCTCCCACCGCCACCGCCTCGTCGGGGTTCACCGCGCGCGACGGCTTCTTGCCAAAGAAACTCGTCACCAGCTCGTGCACGCGCGGCATGCGCGTCTGACCGCCCACCAGGATCACCTCGTCGATGTCCTTGACCGTCCAGCCCGCATCTTTCAG
>PMBY01000104.1:20482-20635 GCA_003153875.1 Myxococcales bacterium
GGCCATGCGCTCGCCACGCAGGTCGATTCCGGTCTCGGCCTGGAAGCCTTCGGCCAGCAAGCCCACGATGCGCGCATCGATGTCTTCGCCGCCCAGAAAGCCGTCGCCGCTCGACGCCTTGACCTCGTACACGCCCTCGTGCAAGTGCAGAAG
>PMBY01000109.1 GCA_003153875.1 Myxococcales bacterium
CTGCGCGCCTTCCTCATGAAGGAATCCCGCGTGATGATCATTGGCGCGGCCACGCGCACCTTCGACGAGATCTCCTCCATCGATGAGCCATTCAATGACTTCTTCCGCTGCTTTGAACTGCGTCCCCTTTCACTCGAGGAGATGCGGGACTGCCTACTCAACCTGGCCGAGAGGCGTGGCGACGAGAGCGTGAAGCTCACTCTGCAGAAGCATGATGGCACGGTTCGAACCCTGCACCTCCTCACCGGTGGCAACCCCCGCCTGATCAAGACATTCTATCGTCTGCTGCAAGAGGGCCTTCGCGGCGACATTCGGAGGGATCTGGAAAGACTGCTGGATGAATTCACGCCCTACTTCAAGGCCATCGTCGACGCCCTGCCCGGACAGCAGCAACGTATTTTCGATGCCGTCGCGCTGGCGTGGGATCCGGTGGAAGTGGCGGCAGTCGCCACCGTCACGCGCCTGCCGAGCAATCAGGTCAGCGCACAGTTGCGCGCTCTGGTGAAGAATGGGCTGCTCAGCGAGGCAACCGGGAGTCCCAAGCGGAAGACATACCTACTAACGGATCGCTTCTCGAATATCCACTANNCCCGACAGCTCGGATGTCCTCGCGCGAGTCGCTCGCGAAGCAGCGGAATGCGGACCTGAGGGTCAACGCGATGCCCGCGCCATGCTCTACAGCGCACTCAATCGGGCTGGGTCTGTCGAAGCTCGCCGCAATCTCCTCCACGCCACCCTGCGGGAAAGCTGGGATAGCGCGACCTTGGAATCTCTTAACGAGTGGCTCGACACCGAAGGCGCCAAGCAGGATCTCCCTGAGATCGAGATCGTGGCTTTCTTCAAGCAGATGCCCACAGATCTACGCAAGAAGCTTGGGTACAAACCGGCCAGCGCCACCTGGTGGTTAGCACTCACCGATTTCCTGGAGGAGAAGGAAGCGTGGCCCCTTGCCGAGGCCGCCTATCGCAAGGCCATCGAACTGGGTCCTGCGCAAGCCTACTTGCGGACATTCTTCGGGACCCTCCTCGCGAAGATTGGGCGCGGCGCCGAAGCCGAGGCCACCTACCGAAAAGCAATCGAACTCGACCCCAAGTCTGCAGACCCATGCGTATTTCTGGGATATCTCTTGGCGGAAGCCGGGCGCAACGCCGAAGCCGAGGCCGCCTACCGAAAAGCAATCGAACTCGACCCTTCCGACGCCTATGTGTGGACATTTCTGGGCGACCTCCTCGCAGACATCGGCCGTCTCGGTGACGCGGAAGCCGCCTACCAGAAGTCCACCGACCTTGATCCACGAAGACCTTACCCGTGGACCAGACTCGCGGCTTTGCTCGTTTCGAGAGGCGGCGCTGTCGTCGAAGCCCGGTCCTGTCTCGTGAAGGCAGTCGTCCTGGATCCACAATATGCGTACTCAAGAGACACATTTGTCGAAATATGCGCGGTTTTTCCTGAGGACTGGACCGCGGTGTTGCCCGGGGTGGCCGAATGGTGCGCGGGCCATCCCGAGGCCAATGACGCTTTCGATTTTGCAGTCGATGGCTTTCTGCGCCTCGCTCGGCTGACCAAACCGTCCGAAGCCCTTGCCTTGCTCGATTCTCTGCGGGATGCCACGCCCTTCGAAACCCTGCGCGATGCCTTGCGGGCCCATGACAATCGCGATCATCTCCACCACCTTGCCCCCGAACGGCGTGCGATTGCGATTGAACTGCTCGAACGTCTTTCTCAGCCGCCAGCGAAAGTGCGATCTAAACTCTCGCAACCAAAGTAGCCAAGCCCCGCTGCGTTCGACGTCGGCGCGGTTGAGGGGCCGCGCATGGCGCCCATCAGCGGCCTCCCTCTCTATCAGTACGTGGCCATAGGCGAATCGAAGCGGTTTCTTGAGCGTTGGAGAACCTTGCCGGAGCGCGGCAGCGCAACCTTGATCGGGTCCGCGGAGCGCGACGGGACGGCTTTTGCCACCGTTTCTGAGTCCTGACGAGGTTGTCTCGAAGGTTGTCTCGAACATGCAGGGCAGTCTGCGCCATCCCGCCCCGGTCGAGGTGTCGTCAGTTGATCAAGTCTCCGCCCTCACCACCAGATTCAAAGGGAGGCGGTCGTGCGGAAAAGAGTTTGGGCGCTTGCACAGGTTCTCGCGTCCCCGGGCGGCGGGATGGCCTGCGTGCCAAGGGGCGCGCGTATCCGCGTGCTCAACGGCAGTGCGGCCCCGACCGACTTCGCCGTCAGCCACAGTTTCGGGTCGGCGCTCGTCGGCAGTTTTTGAGTGATGCCTCACGCGAGCCCCGCCATGGTTGGTTTCGGCCCGCGCGGCCCGAAGAGGCGGCGGGCCACCTCGGCTAACCAACGACCCTCGGGCGTGGTGGACACGCGCAGCTCGCCGGCGCGCGCGCCAGCGACCAGGGCGGCCATCTCGGGACAAATGTCGAAAAGCTGTTCCAGGATGCGAAACAAGGTGGCGTGGCCCAGGTCGGCGCCTGTGCTCTCGGACCAGGCATGCGCAGCAGCCGCAAAGGCCGGATCGGGTGGCAGCGGCTCTTCCACCTCGTTGGATGGACCCAGGTGGTTGACGGCGTCGATGACTTGTTGGCGGCGGTCGCGATAGTTGAGAGGCCGCAAATCGTCGGGGGTGATGGGAACGCCGATGTAGACGTCCTGCTGGCCCATGCCCACGGGAAAGTCGATCTCGCCGGAAACGGGGGTCACGGGCAAGCCGCCCACGAAGCGCACCGGAACCACCGGCCGCCCTAGTTCGATGGCCATGTCGAGAAAGGCGCCCGAAAGCTTGCGCACCGGTGT
>PMBY01000476.1 GCA_003153875.1 Myxococcales bacterium
CCCGGGCCGGTCAGCGCGATGGAAGCACTGGGATCGTCCTCCGCCCCGGGAGCCAGCGTGCTTTCGTTCTCCGCCCAGGCCAGCCGCGGCGGAGTCTCTCCCGAAAGCCGCAGAGCCCACACCGTGCTGGTGCCCAGCTTGACGCTGACGATGCGCACACCCGGGAAGGGTTCGTTCGGGGTGGCCTCCATGCGTTGGGTTTCGCCCTGGTCCACGGTGCGGTACTGATAGGCGTATTCCAGGTCGCGCGAAGAATCGTTGGTCCAGGGATCGAGGCCTTCTTTGACCTCGTCACCGTTGTTGATGCCATCCTGGTCGCTGTCGATCAACCGATCATCGACCAGAGGGTTGCTGCCCAGACGAACTTCCACCAGATCGGGTATTCCATCGCGATCGGAGTCGGCCAGATAGGGCTCGGTACGCAGGATGGCTTCCTCGCAATCGCTGAGGCCATCGAGATCATGGTCGGCCAGAAGGTCGGTCACATTGGCGCAGGCTTTGAATGTTCCCGGCACCAGAGGATCGAACTCGCTCCCGGTCGCGGCCAAGTGGGCCTCGATGCCATCTCCTACCCCGTCGCCGTCGGTGTCGGGATTCAAGGGGTCGGTACCGAGCCTGGCTTCTTCATCGTCGGACAGCCCATCACCGTCGCTGTCCGCCACGGGTCCCGAACCGCGCAGGAGGGCGTTGCCGTTCATGACCGCGATTTCGCGCAGGACCAGGCGGCTTCCTGGCTGGGCCACGTCCACGGCTAGAAAATCCAGCGTGGCGGGTGTCTGTTGCACCTGTTGCCCTAGCCCGGCACGGGCCATGTCTCCCAGAACATCCAGCGCCCGCTGGTCCGTGCTGAGTGCGAACGTGTGGAAGATGAGATCCTGTCCGCCATGATCGCGCACATAGCTGCGCAGATCCGCGACGGTATTGCCGTAGAGCAGGCGTTCGCAGTCTGCCGGCGCCGGCGTGATGGTGCTACAGAAGCTGGCCGTGAATGCAGTCTGACACGCAGGGCTGCCCGGAGTGAGGTTCTCTGAAACGCACCAGGGGATCGGCATGGCCGGCGTGGGCGGCCCTGCGGCCACGAATAGCACCGCGTACCGTGTGCGGCTGCGTATTCCCGGATCCGAGGCCAGCAAGTCATCCTCGATAATGGTGGAGAGCACGCGCAGGGTATCGAGGTAGTTGCGCTGCGCCTGTCCCAGGCTGGCGGCCATGGCTTCCAGTGCCGCATCGATTTGCACCGAATCGGAAGAGAACCCCGGAAAGAGTGTCCGGGCCTGCGCCCCTATCAGCAGCAGCGAGACCGCCTGGTTGGGATCACGGTGGCGTCCCAAGAACGCACTCAAGGCCGCGAAGCGGTGGCCCGCGGGATCTCCCTCGGCCATGGCGCCGGTCCCGTCCATGACCACCACGGTCTTCTGCGGGAACGCGATCGCTGCAGGATCGTCGGTACAAAGGTCGCCTTCGAACGAGATGCGGTTGGCCAGATTGGGTGTGTAGCCCTTGCCATACAGGCTGGCGTCCGTACACGCCGCGCCCAGGGCCAGCAAGAGAAGGGTTGGCCTCTTCACGGCACGCCTCCATCGCGGCGGATCCCGGGAGGCCCACGCAAGATGGCGCCCGAGCGGCCCACGATCCACACATCGCTATCAGAGGCCGCGTAGATGCTTATCAGCCAGCGATTGTCGGGCGTGGGGATGGTGGTGGGGGGAGCCTGCCCGCCCGGCAATTTTGCTACGAAACCCTCGTGCCCGACCACCCAGACGTCGCCACCGACCACAGCCACCCCGCGCAGGAAGACCGGAGGCAGGCCTGTGACCTGGTTGGCATTGCCCGCCGACCAGGAAATGAAGCCTCCTTCTACGCCCACGAAATAGGCGCCGGATCCTGCGCGGGTCGCCCCGGCCAGCAGTTTCAGATAACCGGGAATGGAGACCGCGCTGATGCTCTTTGCGCTAATGTTGATGGTTGAAACCACGCCCATTCCGCCGATGACCTGCAGGCCAGCGTCGGTGTTCGTGATCGCGTAGTAGTTGTCTTTGCAGGAGTGGTAGTTCTGTGTGCAGACGTTGGGAATGAGGCTCCATACGCCGGCGGTCGCAGCCAACACAACCCCCTGCTCGCCCACGGCGCAAGCCGAGGTGTCGTCAGCCCACACAGCACTGAGCACGGCGTCCGTGAGAGGCGCTTCGGCAGTCCACACGCCGTCTTGCCGCCGCAGGATCGTCCCTTGCTCGCCCACGGCATAGGCCAGGTTGTCGCCCGCCACTGCAACGCCGCGCAGGTTGGCGGTGGTGCCGCTCTCCTCGCGCAGCAGGGCCGTCCCGTCCCAATGCAAGATGGTGCCTTGGTCTCCGACGACCAAAACATTCTCAGCGGAACTACCCGACACAGCGTTGAAGTTGGTTGGCCCCGTGCCTGCGTCCACCTCTTGCCACAGCGAAGCCAGCGAATCGGGGCTGGCATCGCCGCGCGAAGCGATGGTGACCCGATCGCAGGCCGTGGCGGCCACAACCAGCAGGGAGATAGGGAAGACGACGCGCATGGGAACTTGCAATTAGTGGGCGATCCCGGCAGGGCACAGGTTCTTCGCCTTGCAGAAGCAACCGCAGGTGTCCGGGCCCATTTCAGAACAGGAAGCGGGACAGCCGGGATTCACGGTCTTGAGGCGGAATTGGTAGCGGCCGGTGGCCGCAAAGTCCCAATCATCGGCACCAAGGTCGCGGACCTGTAGGTAGTAGCGATAGTCCACCGGGCCTGCGTCATCCGGCGCCCCGAACAGCTTGGAGGCAAAGGAGCATTCCGTGCAATCCCCGTCCCCGAACACGTCGGTGACAGGCGCCGGCGTGGGAACCGTACCAGTGTAGGTCCAACTTTCGTGCAGGGTCAGATCCTCGTTGCGCATGAAGAACACCGGCTGCACCGGCGAGGGTCCAGGTTGGACATATTCGAAAACCAGACCGCAGTCTTGGCCCGGACAGGGATGCGAGAACCAATACCAATCCTCGTCGCTCTGATAGGAAATGGAGCCGGTGATGCTGGTGCCCGCCTTGATCTGCGCCGTGATGTCCTTGGCCCGGGCCTTGTTGGGCTCCAGGTTGGTGGCTTGGATGGGATAGGGGTTATAGAAGTTGTTGCGAGCGGCGGGATCAGCACTGGCGTCCCCGCTATCGGGTTCGGGCGCCACGCGCACGTCCAGGGTGTAGGGAACATTGGGGTCGTACTGGTCGTCCTTGTTGTCGTGTACGATCACATAGACGGGACCGGCGTTGAAGATCGGTTGCGCGGTCTGTATGAGATTGCTCCCGTCGGCTTGCGTCTTCATGACCCCGCCCGTCGAGAAGAGCGTTACGCCGCAGGCGCTCTGTCCTGGGCTATCAGGCAAAGCCAGGCACAGATTCGCTGCTACGCACTGCCGGCACGCCGTGGTGGTGCAGGCCCCGGTCGTTGCATTCACGCACTTGTGTGACCACTCGCAATCGTCATCCTCTGTGCAGACCACCTTCATTACGCTGCAATCCGTATCGGTCTTGCACGGGCTGGCAGGGTGCGCCTCCACGATGTCCAAAGACAGAGCCATCGCGGTCGTGGGAATCCTTACCTTGGCCTCGACCACGCCGGGGGCGCTGGTGGCACGCAAGAAGAAGACGTCGCGGTCCCCACGCGACCCGATGTATCCAGTCTGGGTCTTGAAGGTGGCGGCCGCGCCATTGTAGGCGGCTGCACAAGGCGACCCAGCACCCGCCAGGCAGGTCGCGGTCGCGGGGGTGTCGTTGCGAACGGGAATTTCGTTCGCATCTTTTTCGGCTCGGCCACCCAGGGTCACCGTGTATCCTGCCTCGGGGCGATGATCGGGGACCGAGCCCTCGACATAACCGAACGTGACGAACAGGGTTCCGGCTGCGGGCGCGGGCTGTGTGAGATCCATGGGCACAGCCGCAGGTGGCACCTGGCCCGTGCCCAGCACCTTGCCCGAGCTGTCGGCGATCTGGTAGGTCAGCACCGCCTTGGCCGTCGCCGGGTTGTTCACCTGGAAGACCAAGATGCTGTCCGTGGCGGCCAGAGTGACCGCATAGACGTCGGTGTCTCCCACATACGAGATGAAGCCGGGCAGGCCGTCGGCCGGCTTGGCCAGGGCGGCCGTGCCGTTGGGTTCGTGGGTGTCGGGATCCACGGCCGGCGTGGCCTGCAGAACGTAGAAGTTCATGTTGTCGAAGGCGGCGTTGCTCGCATCGCTCACGCGCAGAACGTAGCGTCCAGGCTGGGGAATCGCGAAGGTGGTGACCACCGCGCTCGCGCCGTCGTTGGCGTTGGTGTCGCTGGCCACCGCGCCCGGCACCTCGGTCACGCCGTCCGCTTCGAGCAGACGGACCTGCAGGCTGACCTTGGTCACGGACGAGGGATAAGTCAGGCTGACGTCGAGGAGATTCATGCCTGGACCGACGTCGATAGAATAGAAATCCTGATCGCCACGCGGACAGATCTGGCCGGACGCCTTGGCGCCGGGCTGCAAGGCAATGGCGCTGTCGCCGCCTTTTGAATCGTCGAGCACGCACCCACTTGCCGACACCGCGGCATCGACCGTCCCGTTGCTCTTCTTCGAGCTGTCGCAACCGATCATTGCCAGCGTGACACTAAGGAACCACGCAGTCGCGATTCGCATCGAACACCTCCTCGCTCGGCGTGGGACCGAACGCCTTCTTGAATGCAGTCATGGGAATAACCATCTGCCCCGACGCCGGCGTCTTGACCTCGGGGTCGCGCCGGTAGCGGGGCCGCACACACCCGACCTGGTGGTTGCCGAAATCGTCGGGAGAATCGGCGGGGGCCGAGGCCACGCGGAAAAGCACGGTGTTGGTCCCTTCGGGCAGTCCCATGGCCGTGCCAGTGGGAGTCAGGGTGATATTGCTGACCGAGAACTCGTAGCAAAGGCGTCCAGGAAGGGCGCGATCGCCGCGCAACAAGCTGATGCTGGTGCGGTAGGCGATGCGTGAGAAATCCGCCACGTCGTTGCGCAAGGGATCGGTGTGAGCCTGCAGCTCGATGCCGTTGCGCGCGCCATCGAAGTCCGCATCGTAGAGCGTATCGGCGGCTGCCGGGTTGGTCCCCATGCGCACCTCCACGTCGTCGGGGAAGCCATCGCCGTCCGAATCGATGAGACGGGAATTCGTGCCGAAGTAGCGCTCTTCGCAATTGAGCAATCCATCGCCGTCGTCGTCGAGGCGATCGGTGGCCATGCGGCAATCGGCATCGCCCGAGAACAGCGGATCGAATCCGGCATTGCTCTGACGAACTTCCAGCAGGTCCGAGAACCCGTCGCCATCCGTGTCCGCCATTGCGGATGAGGTTCCCGCCAATTCCTCCTCGGCGTCCGAAAGACCGTCCCCGTCGGTGTCGACCACGGTTTCGCCACCGACCGCCAAGGCATTCAGGTTCATGGCGACCAGTTGCTTGAGTGCGAAGGTGCGCATGAACGACGTGAAATCGATGTAGAAGAGATTGATGCTCTGGGTGGCGTCGAAGGCGCGATAGGTGCCCCCGGCCAAGTTGGCCATGCCCGCGAGCAGTTCCTTAGCCTCCAGTTGCACCGAGTCTGGCGTGTTTGGGGCCGACAGATAGACCGTGTGCAAGGCGATCTCGGCCAGGCGCTGCTGTTTCTGCAGGCCGGCGATGTTGAGCACGGCCAGGCGAATGTCGTCGGGCATGCCATGCTCCACGCTGCGCGGGGAGGGCAAGCCGTCCGATATGAACACCACCACGTAGCGCGCGCGGCTGCGTGCCGTCGCATCCAGGGCGATCATGTCCTGCTGGAGCATCTCGTAGGCGGTTTCCAGCGCGCCGACGTAGTTGGTCTCGCCCACGCCGACGTTGAGCGCAGGCAAGCGCAGCTTGACCTCGTCGCTGGAAGCGGTGAAGCCACCCAGCTGCCCGCTGCTGTCGCGGGTTTCGATGGCGACGCTGCTTTGAAAAGTGATAAGCCCGTACTCCACGCCGTTTCCCGCAGGATAGGTATTGAGGATCTCCTCCACCGCGCTGGCCCGGCGGGTAAAGCAGGCCGCCTGCGCGCAAGGATTGGGCATGGGATCCGTGACGTTCATGCTCTGCGAGATGTCGACGATGAAGAGGATGCGCACGGGAAACTCGGCGGGCTGTGGAACCTCGGTGCAGAACTGACCGTGCACGGTCAACCGGTCGTCACGAACTTCGGGTTGGTGTTTCACCGGGTACAGCGACGCCTCGGAACAGGCAACCAGCCACACAGCCCCAAGGGCACCTTGCCAGCGCACCTACGGACCTCCGGCGCTCGGCGCGGTGTCGGCGCCGGCATCCGTGGGCAGCGGGATCGAAGTGAGATCCCTGCAGTCCTTGTCCTGTTTGAAACGCGCGGCGGGAACGAAATCCGCATCCTGCAGCGCAACCACACCGTTCCAGGGTGACTTGACCGCACCATCCACGTAGCGCACGTCCACGCAGGCCACGCGGATGTTGCCGTAGTCGAGCACGCGCCCCACCGGCGCCTCGTCGAAATACAGCAACACTCGGTTCACGCCCTGGGGCGCCCCGGTGCCCTTGCCCGTGGTCAGCAGCTTGATGTGGCGCACGTCCAGGTGGTAGCAACGCTCTCCCGTGTCCTTGGTGAAGGGCGAGACGTCGTACAGGTAGCGAACCGGCTGGTAGCCCGGGCGCGAGGCCACCGTGGGATTGGTGTGGGCGGTCACCTCGTCCAGGTTGCGCTCGCCGTCGCGGTCGATGTCCCCAAAAGCATCGGTCCGATCCAACGGATCCATCCCGGCGCGGAATTCCAGACCATCGGGAATGCGATCCCCGTCGCTGTCGGGCAAGCGGGGATCGGTCTTGAGAAATGCTTCCTCGCAGTCGCGCAGCAGATCACCGTCGGAATCGCCCCTGTCGCCCGGGGCGCAGCGGGTGAGTGGCTTGTTGGGATCCAGGGGATCGAATCCCGAGACCCGGTTTCTCTCTTCAAATAGATCGCTGTAGCCGTCGCCGTCGCTGTCCGCCGGATCCGCCGAATCGATGCAGGTCGCGCTGGCCGCCACGCAGGTGCCAGCGGCCCGCTCCTCCTCGTCGGTCAGCCCGTCGCGGTCGGTGTCGGGCTTCAGGCCGTCGCCTGTGTCGATGACCGACAGGTTGGTCGCCAACACACCCGCCAGGCCGTTCTCCTCAATGTACGGCGTGTAGTTGATGCTGAGAAAATCGATCTTCGAGGCCGAATCGAACTCGGTATAGGTGCCCAGTCCATGCTCGGCCATGGAGGTCATGAGCGCCACACCGCCAGCCCGATCCAGACCAAAGGGCGCTGTCAGCGCATCAGACGCCGCCGCCGGGTCGTAGAGGAACGCCGTGTGCAGTCGGATCTCGCCTACGTGATAGAAATCTTGCAACCCCATGATGTCGTCCACCGTGCGCAGAATCTGGGGCGTCAGATTGTAGTCGGCTCCTGCGCCCAGGTCGGGATACATGCTGGTCGGAATCGAAACTGCGAAGGCCGTGCTCCAATCCTTGCGGGGCACAGTGCACACCAAGAAGTCGTCCTGGCACACGGTGGACCGGCAATGCTGGTGGGCAGGACACTGGCCCGTGCCGCATGGGGTGACGCTGGCACTGCACTGGGGATCAGGGGTGCCGTCGGAAAAGAAGATGATGATGTACTTTGTCCGGGCCCGCTCAGCCGGTGAGCTGGCCACGATGTCCTCGGAAATCATCTCATACGCGACGCCCAGGGCACCCTGGTAGTCAGTCATTGAATCCGCCTGGCTGATGCGGCTATCAATGGCGCCCCGATCGGGCGCATTGGTGAAGCCCCCTCCTCCAGCGGGGGGAAACNNGCCTGGGTGCGGTATCCTTGGCGATCAGTCACGCTCATAGAGTCTGAGGTATCCACCAGGAAAAGAACCTTGACCGGGAACACCGCGTCCGTGTCGGGGGACAGACAGACGTCGCCGGTCAGGCGCAGTTCATCGTCGTAGAAAGTGGCAGGAGCCCCGCGGGCCGGTTCCAATCCCGAATCCGTGCATGAGAACGACGTGGCCAGAGACAACCCGGTGGCCGCCAGGAAGAGCCCTGTCGCTGCGCGACTACTACGAAAACGCATATGCTGTGCTAGGAGGGTCACATCACCTTGTGGTGGTTCGTGGATTGTGAAGTGACTGGCGATGACTTGCCACGAAGGCAGAGAAGGCGGACCCGGAAGGTGACCCTCTCTGCCCCGTTGCGAATGACTAGCGCCGGCGCCGCCAGAGCGTCACCAGGGCCAAGCCCAGGATGACGAACAAGCTGACGGGCCTTTGGCCCGCAATCGCGCAACCACTGCCACCAGCGGCTGGGGTCACGGTCACGGTCAAGGTGGTCTGGGCGTGCTTGACCGACGGCCAGAGAGCGTCGGTTTGGGCCAGATCCGCGGCCAGGCTCAGGGTGTACACGCCTTGGCTGTGTGGGATCAACATCGGGTTGTCCCCGTCAGGAGGGCACTCGTAGGCGTCGCCGCAGGTGGCGCCGCCGGCCGGGTTTCTCACCGTGTCCTTGGAGCCCTCAGGCTGGGCGTCCACAACCCAAGTGTAGTCGACCTTGACTCCCTTGCGGTTGGCCCAAAGTGACAGGTTGATAGTTTGGCCGGCCTGCGCTGTGACCCGCGGAGCCCCTACGATCTTGAACACGCTGTTGGGATCCAGACAGTTGTTGCGATCGGGGTTCTTCGGGACCACCAGGCAGAATCCGTCGGTGTCGCAGGCGTCGCCCATCCCGTCGTTGTCCGAGTCTTTCTGATCCGGGTTCGATACCAGCGGACAGTTGTCATTGCCATTGGCGATGCCGTCGCCGTCCGCATCAGGATCGCACCTGTCGCCCAGCCCGTCGCCGTCGGTATCCTTCTGATCTTGGTTGGATGCCAGAAGACAATTGTCGACAGCATCCGGGACGCCGTCGCCGTCGGTATCTCCGCCCGAGCACGTGGTCACGTTGGCATCGAACGGACAGGGATCGTCCTTGTTGAGAATGCCGTCGCCATCAATGTCGTCGTCACAGACATCGCCCTTGCCGTCCCCGTCGGTATCTTTTTGTGACATGTTGGGAATCATCGGGCAATTGTCCACCCCGTTGGGAACGCCATCGTCGTCCATGTCGTCATCACACACATCGCCTTTCCCATCCCCATCGTTGTCCGCCTGATCCGCGTTGGCAGCGTGCGGGCAGTTGTCACATACGTCGCCCACGCCGTCGCCGTCGGAATCGGCCTGATCGCGGTTGGGCCGGAATGGACAATTATCGAAGTCGTCCACGATGCCGTCGCCATCGAAGTCGTCCGAGGTGGAGTAGGTGAGGCCGATGTCCGTGTTGTTCACCAGGATCGCACCACCACCACCACCACCACCGCCGCCTCCGTTGTTCTTGGGTGTGCCACAGAACCCGGTGCCGCATTCGCCATCGGTTTGCGCGAGAACCGGCAGAGCCGTCAGCAAGACAGCGGCCACGAGATTGACTGAGAAGAACCCCGTTTTTCGCATCGAATGTCTCCTTCCGTGGCTCGTCAGTTGGACCACATTGAGGTCTTGGGAACAGCCCGATAACCGCTAGATCGTAACACGTTTGGAAGAACGCGGATGGCTCGTTTTTCCTTTTGTTTTCGCACGTTACCCGACATCACCACACCCAGCGTACTTGTAGGGTCAACCACGGGCGCAGCTCTGCACGCAGGCTGCTTCGCCATGAAAACACTCGAATTCCTGACTAAGGCGCCGTCTGCGCCACGCTAAAGCGCAACACGTAGGAGCAGTAGGCATCGCTCGACAGCTCGACCAGATGATCGCCGGGCTGGGTGGTATGGATTGGAATTCCGATGATCCCGTCCATGCCCGCTGCCCGGAAGATGTCGACGCCCGCGCTGTCGTAGGTTGCCTTCTCGTTGCAACTCGGTTCCGAGACTACCAGTCGCAAAGTGGTTCCAGGGGCGTGGCGATTGTCGAGATAGATCTCGAATTTCACATCGGCTTCGCCCATGGTGCGCACGATGAAGCGACGGGCGCTGGGAAAATCGCCGTCGAGGTAGTGGCTGGTGTCGAGAACACAGCGGGCGGTGGCTCCACAGGCGGTGGGAATGCTGTCCTCACAGACCATACGATCACGGCCCAAGGTGAAGAACGATTCGTCGCTACAGGCGCCAAGTCCGAGCAGCACGAACCACAGAGCGATCCGTCCCGTCACAGAGCCTCGACCTTCGCCTGAAAATTTCCGTTCAGGGTGCGGCTGGTCGGATCCGCGGCGTCCGCCGCCAGGGTGGTGTGGAACCAACCCGTGATGTCCGCGTTGGCGACGGGCTCTTGGTTGAAATGGATCTTGCCCACGCGCAGGGGAAAATCGGTGGTGCCACCGGATTCCACCCGCTGCACTGTTCCTCGTGGCAGCCCGTTGACCAGCTCGGTCATGTCGATGTCGTTGCCTGCCACCGGTTGGATGTCGCCGATACTGACCGTGACCTTCGCGGTCATGCCCAGTAGAGTCTGCCCGGACATGCGCTGGTACTCGACGGAGACCTGGTCACCCACCAGCGTGATCCGCACTGTGTTGAAGTCCAGTGGGTACACCTGGGACATGCTGCCGTACAGTCGATTGGGTGGGTCGCCGCAACTGGCGAGAAGAAGCAAAGGAACGAGAAGCAGAGTTGCGCGCATCAGGGCTCCTTGGCAACGCGCAGGATGGCCTTGCTGGTCCCTGCGGCAATATCGTAGTAGCTCGTCTGAAAGGCGATCACGGCTTTCCCGCCCACGAAAGCCAGCGCGGTGTAGGTACCGTCGCTGACACCGCTTTCGCCGCTGACTCTCTGAATGTTCCAGGTCCCAGCGCTACGGCGGGCCAAGAAGAGACCATCCTTGTTCATGTCGCAGCCATCGCCTACGCCGTAGTCGTTGCAGCGATAGTAGGCGATGGCAGGATTGCCGCTGTCGTCGAAGGCCAGCGATGGGTAATAGCCGGTCACCCCGTCCCGATCTACGTCCTGTACCGCGGTCCAGCTGCTTCCGTCGCTGGATTCGCGATAGGCCAAGAGCTGACGGGTCTCATCAAAGTAGGCAAGAGCGTGCAGACCCTGGTGGCTGACGGCAAAGCCGATCTGTTCGCGAATCGTACCGACGAACAGTTGCTTCGATTCCCAACCCGCGTCGGTTTCATGATCCAGCCAGATGGCCGGCAGGTGCTGGTTGTAGTGGACGATGGCGGCTTTGCCTGCTGGCGAAAAGCCGAGACGGATGTAGCTGCCGCCACCGCGGGCCACGTCCGCGGTAAAAATGGAATAGGCATCGCCGCGCGCGAACTCCACATCGGAGCTGTTGAAGTCCGTGTCTGAGAAGCCAAAGTGCAGGTCGCGGAAGGCCACCCCCAGCTTGCCCGAGGATGAGTCGAGCGCCACTGCAGGCCAGTAGCCGGTCGCATCGCCAAGATTGCACACGTTCTGGGCCGCTGCGGATGTGCAGTTGGCCGCCTGGTCCGGCGGCATGTCGCTGGCCTGGGAATCCGCCGCGATGGTGCTCGGCGTTCCCAACACCCCGCCGCTCACGCTGGCCAGAAGCATATCCGAGGCCCCGCAGCGGAACTGCGCTGACGGGCCGCCGGTGTAGGCCAGCATCAGCACACCCGCACTGTCGAAGGCCAGCCCCACGCCCATCATGGCAGCGTAGGGCTGCGAGGTGGCGATCGTCCCGACGAAGCCGCTGGCCGAGGGAAGCACTACGCAGATCTTGAACACCGGGGCTGTTGTGGCGGCACGACCTTCGATGGTGCACGGGGCCTGGTCACTGGTTTGCACAAGGGAGGCGAAGGCAACCTGCGTACCAGACGACGCGGCCACGGTCTGATAGCCCGGCTGATCGCCCGGCTGCAGCCCGCATCCCGAGACATCGAAAAACTGCCAATCCGCTGGGCCGCTTACCGTATCCGCCGCCGCCTGTGCGTCCCGCTTGCTGGCAGCTGTATTCGGCTGGCCGCCACCGCTCCCCGAGCAGGAGAGACCAAAGCTTCCGACTATCGCAATCGACAAAACGGTCGTCTTGTACACGTGCAGTCAGTGTCCACCCACAATGTTGACCCGTCAACCTGGTGGGGCAAGGTGAACAAGAGTGCGCGTGGCGGACGGGGCACTGGCGCCGCGGAGGCTAGTTAGCTTTTTCACCACAAGGGCACAGACAACACAGAGGTCGGAAAGCAAGAAGGGGTCCGGACCGGACAGAACCCAACTCTTCCCTTTCCTGTCGGGCTCTGTGGCCTCTGTGTTCTCTGTGGTGCAAAAGCTAACTCTCTCCCCGTCGAGCCACGATCTCTTCGATGCGCGTGCGCAGGTCACCGTCGTGCAGGGTGACTGTTACGTCGTCGCCCTGGTGCAGGCCGGCGCAACTTCGCAGCACCTGGCCGCCGGGTCCGCGCGCCAGGCTGTAGCCGCGATCCAGCACCTTGAGAGGCGAGAGCGCGTCGAGCTTGCCCGCGAGCGCTTCTAGAGCGCGGCGCCGATGCACCAGCAGGGAGGTGCCAGAGGCGAGCAAACGCCGCTCGGCCGTGACCAGCGCGGCACGCTGATCGGCGATCTGGCGCTGGGGGTGCGAACGGAAAAGCCGCCCTTCCAGCGCGCGCAGATCGGCGCGGCGCTGAACGCCGGCGGCGTGCAGGGCACGGACCGCGCGTTCCACGAAGTCGTCCAGGCTCTGACGGCGCAGGTCGATGAGGCGGCGGGGATCGCCGAGGGCAGCCCGGGTTCGTTCCAGACGCAGGCGCAGCGAGCGCGTTTCGGCGTGCAGGGCGCGGCCCAGGCGCCGACCCAGAAGCTGCAACTCGGCCAGCAGTTCCGCCGCCACCGGCACGGCCAGCTCGGCCGCCGCTGAAGGCGTGGGCGCACGTAGGTCAGCCACGAAGTCAGCGATGGTGAAGTCGGTCTCGTGGCCAACCGCCGAGATGACCGGGACCGGGCAGGCGGCAATGGCACGTGCCAAGGCTTCGTCGTTGAAGGCCCACAGGTCTTCCATCGAGCCACCCCCGCGCGCCACGATCACCACGTCCACATCAGGGACCTTCACGATCTCGGCCAAGGCCGCCGCGATGGCAGCGGCCGCGCCTTCGCCCTGCACCGGGCTGGGCGCCAGCAGAATGGGCACAGGAAAACGGCGGTGTGCCACCCGTACGATGTCGCGAATCACGGCACCCTGGGCCGAAGTCACCACACCCAGCCGGCGCGGCAGAAAGGGCAGGGGACGCTTGCGTTCAGTATCGAAGAGACCCTCGGCGGCCAGCTTCTGCTTGAGTTGTTCGAAGGCCAGCGCCAGGGCACCCGCGCCCGCCGGCTCGATCCCGTGGACGGAGAGCTGGAAACGGCCGCGTGCCTCGTAGATGGTGAGACGGCCCCGGCAGCGCACCTGTTGCCCGTCCTGCAACCGAAAGCGTAAGCGAGCCGCCTCGCGTGCGTACATCACGCAGTCGAGTTGCGCCTCCACGTCCTTCAAGGTGAAGTAGAGATGTCCGTTGGCCGAGCGCTTGAACCCGGAGACTTCGCCTTCCACGCGCACATCGGAGAAGCGGGATTCCAGAGTCAGGCGGGCCGCGCGCACCAGATCGGACACGGCGAAGATGCGTGTGTCCGGGGCCGCGGGCGATTCGTGCGTTGTCGCGGTACCGGCACCAGCGTTGCCCACTGGCGGGGCGGCCTGCGATGGGGGCTGCGTTGCCAATCGGCTGTCGAATGAAAGCTGGCTTGAGTCGTTCTCAGCCGCAGGCTTGGGGGCCGCATTCGGCGGGTCTTTGTGTCGACGCGGACTCACCGCAATCCCCGCGCAGCCGCACGTTCGTAGTCGGCGGCATTGGTGCGTAATGCTTCCAGATCCGCGCTGGCCGCCCGCTTGAGCGCGTCCGCCTCAGCAGCCAGACCGGCGAAGCCCCAGCCGAAAGCGGGCTTGCTGGTCTTGCGAAAGAGGAGGCGACCGGCGGGCCACACGATTTCAGCCTCACTGCCCGCGGCGTTTACCACCGGCGTTCGATCGCCGGCTGCCGCGAGCTGAGCGGCCAAGTTGGGCCACCATTCGGGGGACAGCGACTTGGCGAAGAAAGCGGCAGCATTCTCGCTGGTGGCCGCCGGCGCGAAGCGCCGGATCATGCGCTCGCGTTGCTGTCCCTCGGGAAGGTTGCTGAGCGTGATGTCGTACGACTCGCGGCCGGCGCGATGGGCGGTCATCCACGACCACTGCGTGTCCAGATCCAACGCACCCCANNGCAGGCCGAAGCCAGAAGCATGGGCAGCAGGATCGCCGCAGGGACAGTGCTGAGGGAGGATCGGGTCTTCACAGGTCGTGACCGTGCAATCGAGTTGTTCTCGGAGGCGAAGCTAATGCCGGCCGGGCCAATACGCAACGATTGCTGGTCGCCGCCAGAGGCCGTGGTCGTGGTCTTGGTGTTGGCCGTGGCCGGCTGTGCGCATCACGCTGCGGCTCCAGGCACGGATTCGTGCTAGATTGGCGCCCGCTCGACGGTGAACGACGAAACCAAGCCCACCCCTCCTTCGGCCAATGCGCCGCTGCCCGACGGCCTTGCTGCGCCCGCTGGCGAGGACGAGTTCGCCGGCATCCGATCTTCGTCCCGGCGTCATCCTGTGATCGCCTTGGCCACGGCGGCGCTGGCGTGCTTCTTGGTTTTCCAGATCAAGGACGACGTGCGCTATGCTCTCTCGCCCAGCGTGGTGCAGGATCTGGGCGATGCGCGTGCAATCAGCGTGGCGAAGGTTGAGTCGCTGCCCATCAATCGAACCGTGCGTCTGGCAGGCAACGCCGATCGTGAGAGCGCCGTGGTGCTTGACACGCAGGGGGCGTGGAATTTCATGCAGTTCTTCCGCCTGCTGGGCACCAACAACCGGATCTTCGTCAGGCGCGCCGCAGACCCCTTGCCCGCCGAGTTGGCCGCGCATGACGTGTTCGTGGGCCGGCTTATGCGATTCTCCGACCTGTCGTTTCAGGAGGCCATCCGCCGCTACTTTGCCGGTCACGTGAGCGCAACACACTTCTTCGCGCCGGCAGTGGTAAGGACCGCGCTGGCCGAGGCGTCCGGCGGCTCGCGGACGATCACTGACCTGCTCGGTGATCGCGTGCCCCTTGCTGCCAACGATGAACTGGTCATCGATGTGGACCGTCCCGGCCAGATCCGGGTTGCCTTTCCGCGTGAGCGATTTGCTGACCAGGCCGCGGCCCGCGCCGCGGTGGAACAGCAAGGAGGGCAGGTGATCGAGGCGCCCGGCGATGCTCTCGATCCCAAGAGCCTGGAGCTGGTGGTGACATTCCCGCCCGACCGGCGTGACCAGGCCTTGCAGGCGCTGGGCGAGATGGACCGTCGGCTGCGCATCCGGCCTGCACACGCTACACACAAAGCCCGCGTGGCTGACCTGGCCGCCAGCGCCGATGCGATCGTGGCAAGGACTGCGGGCGCCGAGCCGCAGACTTTCCCGGTTGCCCAGATCCAAGGCATCGGCACCGTGGCTCCGGTGCAGATCCCCGACGACGCGCTCATCCTCTTCGAAGGCGAACGGCCGCGCGAGCATGTGAAGACACTCGTCATCGCGGCCCTGCTGCTCGGCTTCGCGCTTGCCAATTTGTTGGCCTTGCGCCGCCCGCGTGGCTGGTAAGGTTTCATCATGATTCGGCTGCACGACACGCGGGCCAGGAAGAAGGTGGAACTCCAGCCGCGCGAACCGGGCAAGGTCTCCCTCTACGTATGCGGCGTGACCGTGTACGACCTGTGCCACGTGGGTCACGCGCGCACCGCCGTGGCGTTCGACGTGATTGTGCGCCACTTGCGCGCGCGCGGTTTCGACGTGCGCTTCGTGCGCAACATCACCGACGTCGACGACAAGATTATTCGCAAAGGGCAGGCCGAAGGGCGGCCTGCCGCCGAGGTTGCGCGCGTCTATGCCGACGCCATGGCCGCCGACATGGAGGGCCTGGGCGTGGCCCCGCCTGACATCGAGCCCCGCGCCACCGCGCACATCGCCGATATGATCGACGTCATCCGCCGGCTGGAAGAACGCGGTCTGGCCTACGCTGCGGGCGGCGACGTGTACTATTCGGTGGTGGGCTTTCCCAACTACGGCGCCTTGTCAGGGCAAAGCCCCGACGAACTTCAGGCGGGAGCTCGCATCGAGGTGGGCGAACACAAGAAGAGCCCACTGGATTTCGCGCTGTGGAAGGCGGCCAAGCCGGGCGAGCCCTCGTGGGAGAGCCCGTGGGGGCCGGGCCGGCCGGGCTGGCACATCGAGTGCTCGGCCATGTCGCATCGTTATTTGGGCGACACCTTCGACATCCACGGTGGTGGGTCGGATCTGATCTTTCCCCACCACGAAAACGAGATTGCCCAGTCCGAAGGCGCGTTCGGCAGCTTCGCGCGCTACTGGATGCACTCGGGGATGCTCAACTTCGGTGGCGAGAAAATGTCCAAGTCGCTGGGCAACGTGGTCACCATCCGCCGCGCCGCCGAGACGCACGATCTCGAGGCGTTGCGCCTCCTGCTCATCAGCGTGCACTATCGCAGCCCGGCCGCCTTTAGCATTGCGCGCGACGACGCGGGCCAGCCGGTGTACCCCGATCTCGACGAGGCCGAGGCGCGGCTCGACTACTTCTATCGCACGCTGGAACGGCTGGATGCATTCGTCGGCACTTTGGCGAGCCCGCCCACGCCGCCCCCGTCGGAGCTGGCCACGCATTTTGTCGAAGCTATGGACGACGATTTCAACACCGCAGCCGGCATCGGGCACCTCTACGATGCCTTCGTGCTGGCCAACAAGCTGCTCGACGATGCCAAGGCAGCGCCCAAGGCCGAGCGACAGGCGACGCTGACGGCGCTGGCGCGCGACGCACGCATGCTGGGCGCGACGCTCGGGATTATGCGGAGGCCGCCGGCTGAGTTTCTCAACAGCCGGCGCGCGCGCCTGTGCGTGCGGCGCAAGATCGATCCCCAGTCCGTCGAGTCCGGTATTACCGAACGCGCCGCGGCTCGTGCGGCCAAGGAATTTCAGCGCGCCGACGACATCCGCGCCGGACTGAAAGCGCGCGGCGTGGAACTCATGGATGGACCCAAGGGCACCACCTGGCGGGTGGTCTAACTCGGACTTGGTTCACCGCTTCTGATCGCTCTTGGACAGGTACGCGAGGATTACGTCATCCAGGCTCCGCGTGCTGACCAGGCTCTCCGGGGCGGGCTCTTGTGGAATAGGAGGGGGCGCGGCGGTGCGAGGCGCCGCGGCAGCGTCGGCCCTCTCGTCCATGGGCGTGGCTGGCGGCACGCCGGGCTGGGACGGACGGCGCGCGATGAGGTTGGGGTGGCTGCCTTCCTGGACGACGTAGGGAACCCCGGCCCCAGGTCGTCGCGGGCGCGGCGCCACCGGGCGGGCCGCGCTTGGTTTCTTGGCGCCGGCACCCACAACTATCCGGCGCTGGACCACGACCGGCGAGGCGGGGCTGCTGGGGGCCTGGGTCTTGGGGGACCGCCTGTCGTCGGGCGGCGTACCGGTCTCGTTGGGATCAGGCACCGCGATGTCGCGCGTGGGTCGCTTGAAGGTGTAGGTCCCGCGCCCCGGGAGGGTGGGCCGGATGGTGTGCACGGGCAGTGGCTCGGGCGTCCGCATCCTCTCCGGAGGCGGGGTGGGAATCGAATCCAGATCGAGGATTTCCGGGCCTGGGCTCGGGGTCGCCTCCGCCCGTGCTGCGCGTACCTCGGGCGGTTTCGGGTGCGTCAACGGTGCTTCCGAGTCGGTTGCGAAGAGCACAGGCGGTGACACCTCGGCGGCAGCTTGGCGAGGAGAGGTGAAGACCTCGCCCCTGGTCGAAAAGAAATCCTCCAGGCGGTCATCATACAGACCCTGCTTCAGCTCTTTGAGGATCTCCTTGTGCTGCCCCTGCATCATCCCGCGCACGCCATCCTCGGTGGACGCGGCGTCGTACTGGAAGCGCTTGGTTGCCAGAATGCTGCCTTCGAAGAAGAGATGGGTGAACAGGTGGGGATTGGCCGGCCCCGAATCCTCAGTCTGCACGTGGAGGATGCGTCCTCCGTAGCGGACGTTGTGGTTGTACCCGAGCAGCGGGCTGCGAGTCAGCTTACCCATCAGAAAAGCTAAGTATAGCGCCTGCGCCGATTGTGCTAAAATTGCTTTGTAGCAGGTTCCCGATGGTGAACGTCACTGCCACCAAGATTCGCGACAACAGCCGATCTGTATCCTCCGGCGTGGGCCGCCCCTACAGTGGCTATCTCATCAGCTTTCCCACCGTCGGCCGGGGCATGGTCATTTTTCGCGATCCCAGCGGCCACCGCATGGTGACCACGCCCGTGCGGCGGGTGCTGAGCGAGTTCGGGGCTGCGGACATCTACGTCGAAACGGAGAACTCGGTGTATCGTCTGCGTTTCCGTTCGGCCCCAGCGGTCGAGGCTGCTGCCCGCTCCACGGTGAAATCGGGTTAGTTTTCGACGCCACGCTGGCGGTGAAATTTGGACAGCGCGGGGGCGGGCCGGCCAGTAAACGGGCTTGCGCCTCGATTTCTCGGCGGCAAGCGGGTCGTGGCTGTCGTGGAACGGCGGTTGCAGGAGGCGGCATCCATGACTAGCATCTCGTGCTACGCTGTCCGCCATACCAGCATGGTTCGTCACGCCCTGATTCTTGCGGCGGGACGCGGCCGCCCGGTCGCTGACCCGGAGACGCCCAACTGCCTTTGTGCGGTGGCAGGGGTTCCCCTGATCGTGCGTACGCTGCGTGGGCTGGCCAGCGCGGGTGTCCGGCGCGTGGGCATCGTGGTGGGTTGGAAAGGCGATGAGCTTCGCCGGCGCATCGAAGCCCTGTGCGCGTCAGAGCGGGGCCTTTCGACGGAGATTCTCTTCTTCGACAATTTGGCTTGGGAAAAGCCGAACGGATTGTCGGTCCTGGCCGCGCGTTCCTTGGTGACCGAGCGGACCCTGCTGGTGATGGCCGACCAAATCGCGGCGCCGCACCTGGTGGGCGACATGGCCAAGCTGCCCGCGACCGGCGCGGCCACCGTGCTGGCGGTCGATCGCGATCTGTCGCGCGTGTTCGATTTCGATGACGCCACCAAAGTCCGCCTGGCCCCGGCCCAGGGCAGCGAGACCCTGTGCCACCTCACCTCCATCGGCAAGGATCTGGCGGTCCACGATGCCGTCAGCACTGGTCTCTTCGTCATGTCACCCTCGCTAGTCGCCTGTCTCGATACCTTGGCCGCGTCGGGTGCCCCATCACTGACCGAGGGTGTGGCCGAGGCTGCGCGGCGCGGTCTGGTCGAGGCGTACGACGTGGCCGGGGCCGTGTGGCAGGACGTGGATTCGGCCGACATGCGCCAGCATGCCGAATGGCTGCTGCGGGTTTACGGCGATAGCTTGCGCCACCCGGATGTGCGCGGCACCGCGCGATCCACCGGCACCGACACCCTGGCCCTCATTGAACGCCTGCTGGCGGAGAAGGACGCTCCCCGCTACACCCTCTTCAATCCAGGGCCCGTGATGACCTCCGCGCGGGTCAAGGCGGCCCTGGTCCACCACGACATCTGCCACCGTGACGAGGACTACTCGGGCGTGGTGCGCCGGCTGCAGCAGAAGCTGCGCCCTGTGTTCGGAGCGTCGCCCGAGCATGAAATGCTGCTGGTGACCGGCTCGGGTACGGCCGCCATGG
Organism: Myxococcales bacterium; assembly: GCA_003153875.1. Next base: position 19,697 of record PMBY01000476.1, read on the forward strand.
AGATGGCGATCTCGTCGGTGGTGCCGCCCGGCAAGAAAATCCTGATCGTCGAGAACGGCGCTTTCGGCGAGCGCTTGGCTGAGATCGCGCAGCTTCATCACCTGGCGCTTGTGCGGCTCGCCTGCCCGTGGGGCAGCCTGCCTGACCCTGCTGCGCTTGAGTCGGCGCTGGCGAAAGACCCCGACATTGCGGTAGTGGCCATGATCCACCACGAAACCTCAGTCGGCGTGGTGAACCCGGTGGGAGCTATTGGGCGCGCGTGCCGCCAGCGCGGCGTGATCCTGGTGCTGGACGCAGTCTCTTCACTGGGCGTCGAGGATCTGGACGTGGTCCGTGACAGCGTGGACATCTGCTACTCCTCGGCCAACAAATGCCTGCACTCGTGCTCGGGCGTGTCGTTCCTGTGTGTGGCGCCCACGGTGTGGCCGCGCATCGAGTCCATCCCGCCGCGCGTGTACTACTTGGATCTGCGCCGCTATCGCCGCTATCTGACGGAGTTGGCACAGACGCCGTTTACCCCCGCGGTGTCGTCCTTCTTCGCGCTCGAGACCGCGCTCGACGAACTGTCCGAGCAGGGTGGGGTGGCGGCCCGGCGCGAGACCTACCGCCGGCGCAACCTGCTCATCAGGCGCGTGCTGACCGATCTGGGTTTCCAGTCCCTGACCAACACCGGCCGCGAGTCGCACACCATCTCAACCATGCGTGTGCCTGCGGTGATTGCCGTCGACGAGCTGTACACCCGCCTCAAGGAACGCGGCTTCATTATCTATCGCTGCAAGGGCGAGCTGGGCGCGCACTATGTCCAGATCTCGAACATGGGCGAGCTGCCCGACGCCACCATCGACGCCTTCTTGGGCGCGGTGGCCGACGTGGTGGGCGCGGCACGCGAGGCCGCGCGAGCCAAAGATCGCGGGCGGCTGCGATCAGTGTAGCGCCCCGTTTGTCCGTCGGTGAGTAGCGGACAAGGGGCCAGCTTTTTGCGGCCAGGCGCACATTGGCCTTACAATGTGGCCAAGTCACGGCATTTGGAAAACACGCGTGGCGGGGAAGTTGGAGCACAAGCAAGCGGATCGACCGCCGTTTCCGACGGTGTCGAGGCAGTCTCGCTGTGAGGTCGACAGGGTTGCAACATCCACAGCCAGACGATGTCACTTTTTCGACAGTGTAAGCAATAATACATGAGCGGCTGCTCCGAAGGTTGCTGTTTACGTGGCGAAAAACTCGGGGATGGTCGATTTGTTGCTCTTTGTTTCTGGCACAATCGCGACAATGCCTTAGCGCAATAACATAAGTATGTCAACATGTTGCACACTATTATTGGCACACATGTAATGACTCATGCTCACATCTTACCACTACTATTTGGTGATGGCAATCACAAAAACTGCGTGACAAAACTGTTTCCTTGTTTATCATGAGGAAATCGTCAGTTTTTCCACACCAGTACTGCTTCACGAAACAGCGACTAGGAAAGGAAGACAGGAAGACATGAGAATCAGCAAGCTGCTTTCGGTTCTGACGACCATCGGTGTGCTGGTGGCTGGCGTTCACGGATCGGTTTCTGCGGCATCCGCGCAGGCGAACCTTCCGATAGCGGTCACGGTTGCCAGCAACTGCACTATCACTGCGATTGCCGTTGGCTTTCCGAACTACGACCCGATTGCTACGCACGCGACGACTCCCGATGACAGCACCTCGGGTTCCGTGACTATCACCTGTACCAAGGGCGCCACGACCACCATCGGCCTGAGCCTCGGCGCAAATTTCACCGGAACCCAAGCCCGGATGCTGAACGGGGCAGCGAACTACCTGAACTACGGGCTCTTCCAGGATGCCGCCCATACCACGGTCTGGGGCAACGCCGCGCCCAATCTCTTCACACCACCCGCTGCCCCAAGCAAGGCAGCGCGCACCTATCCAGTCTACGCACGGATTCCAGCCGGTCAGGACGTCCCTGCCGGCACGTACACCGACACAGTCGTCGCGACCGTCAACTTCTGATTTCGGCAGAGAAACCCCCACCCAAAGAAGGAGAACGCCCCATGATGAACAGGACCGCGAAGCT
>PMBY01000287.1:0-869 GCA_003153875.1 Myxococcales bacterium
TTGCGCGACTGGACGAGGGCCTCTTCGAAGGACCGGAGCAACGCTTGCGAGGGGGCATGCTGGTGCGGAGCTGGCCTCTGCCGCCATACCGCATCTACTACCGCAGACGCGACGGGTTTCTGGACGTGATGCGCGTCTACCACCAGGCCCGGAAGCCGATCACGAGGTAGGAGCCACCAGCGACGCCCGTGGCGCCGGCCGATGGGCTTTCGAGGAAACCGTGGTCCATCCGCCAATCGTTCCGCAGCGAAACGGTTGAACATCGCTTTCGCCGGTTTGCGGGTCACTGCGGAACGATTGCGGACGCAAAACTATTGGTAATTATTGACTAATTCAGAAATCGCACTCTAGAGGCCGTGGGGTTCGATCCCCATCAGCTCCACTGCAAGATCATTCGGGTTTTCGTGAGGGAGGGGGACGCGCAGCGGCACCCCAGCACCAAATGTGCACCAAGCGGGCGGATCTCGCATTCCGGGGACTTGCCTCGCCGCCTCACCCTCTCACGCGCGACCGTGATTCGCGGGCCACCGTTGTGGGCGAAGCTGGTGGACCCGATGGCCGCGAAGCCCCCCGGAGGCGAGCCCACGCCCGATCTAGAACTTCGTGCAGTCGATGACGAAGCGGTATTTCACGTCGCCTTTCAGCGTCCGTTCGTAGGCCTCGTTGATCTCTTGCGGCGTGGTGAGCTCGATGTCGCTCGTGATCCCGTGGGTGCCGCAATGATCGAGCATTTCCTGGGTCTGGGGGATCCCGCCCACCAGCGACCCCATCACCTTGCGGCGTCCGAAGATCAGCGCAAATGGGTTTAGATCCAAGGTTTGCGGAGATGCACCGACGAGGATGAGCGTTCCGTCGCGCTTCAGGCAGCC
>PMBY01000287.1:911-2276 GCA_003153875.1 Myxococcales bacterium
CGCGAGCCTTTCGTGACGCCGACGTGGCGAAGCGGCGAGTACGTCGTGATGCCGGCGCAAAGCAACGGGGCAGCGCCCGCGGGGTCGAGGTTCGCCGGGAGATTCAAGACGAAGTGCTCATCGACGACGATCTGGTTGGAATAGCCACCGAACGTCTGCGTCCTCCCGTCCGGGCTCGGGCTTCCGTAGGTCATCGTGAATCCGGTCTCGCAGTAGTTCTCGTGCCCTTCCTTGCAACTCGCGCAGGTCCCGCACGAATTGACGAAACAGCCAACCGCCACGCGTTGGCCGACCTTCACCTTCTTGACGTCGTCGCCCACCTTCACCGCGCGTCCGACGATCTCATGGCCGGGGACGCACGGGAAGNNAACGTCCCGCCGTCCCGGCGCGCGGCGTTCGAATTGAAACGGGGCAAGGTGCGATTCAGCCGACAGGGCTGCATATCCTTTGGTGACCATGGCTCCTCCCTTCACAGAACGCCCGCTAGTCTGTCGGATCGCGCCGCCTGGTGCCACCCTGATGGCAAGATGCCCTGCCCCTACCTATTCTGGCATCCATCGCCGGCGCAGGTTGGGAACCGCCCGCCTACGAAACCTGTTTCAACCTCCTGCGCTCACGCATCCAACAAGCATCATGAAGAAAACCTTCCTGCTGTTCCTCCTGTTCTCTCTTGTGTCAGCCCGGGGCATGGCCAAGGGAGGTGGAATCACTGTTGCGGTCAAAGATGCCACGGGCAAGGACGTCGGAACCGTCAAGATCAAGCCCCTTGCTTCCGGCGTCGAACTCAAACTCAACCTCCGCGGATTGCCCCCCGGTGAACACGCCATCCATTTCCATCAAAACCCGAAATGCGAAGCACCGGATTTCAAGTCCGCTGGTCCGCACTTCAATCCTGATGGGAAGAAGCACGGCCTGGAGAATCCCATGGGCGCTCACGCCGGCGATATGCTCAATTTCACAGCAGACNNGGAACCTCCCTGGTCGTGCACGCCAAAGCTGACGACATGAAGACCGATCCAGCCGGCAACGCAGGTGATCGCATTGCCTGCGGTCTGATTGTAAAGTGAATCGCCGGGCGCGCTGGCATCGAACAAGCTTGTCAAGCACGCCAAGTTGGTCCTCTATCCCGGTGCGCCCAGCGGCCTGACCGACACGCACAAGGACGAACACAGCACGGACCTCCTGGAATTCCTCAAGGGCTGAAACCATGGGCTGCCTGACCGAGACCCAGCGGTCTCGGCGACGCTCAGCGCTATGTCATTCGGCGCCGAGAAACACGCGGCGGTCGAATTCCGGTGATGTTTGACGCGCTGAAAGCGTCTGATGATATGGAGGGCAATTCTATGACAAGAAGGATATCGATAG
>PMBY01000287.1:2427-2911 GCA_003153875.1 Myxococcales bacterium
GGCGCGGCGCTATGGGTTCGTGAGGCCGAGCTCCATGGCTAGGCGAAAGCGGTTTACGGGTAGTTGATGAAGGACGGGAGTCGGCGTTGAAAATCGCTATCTATCTGGTCGCGGCGGCAGTGGCGCTCGGCCTGGGGTTGTTCATCTATTTGTCAATAGACTCAAGAAAAGTCCGAGAGACGGGGCTCTTGAACGGCAAGCTACGCCCCTGCCCAGGCACGCCAAACTGCGTTGTCAGCGAGGGTAGCGGCAAAGATTCATATATCGAGCNNNNGCTGCGCTTGGATGCAGCCGGCAAGGTTATTCACGTAAGGTCGGCGTCTCGCGTGGGAAAAGGTGACCTCGGGGTGAACCGGAAGAGGGTTGAACGCCTGAGGAATCTGTTCAAAACCAGACATCTCGGCGCCTGATCCTGCCGAGACACAGGAGGGAATTCGATGCCTGAAGGCACTTACTATCACCCCGCGGATCTCGCGAAATTCCC
>PMBY01000023.1:0-313 GCA_003153875.1 Myxococcales bacterium
ACGAAAGGGGCTGATCCATGCGGAACGATCCCGATCCGTCAGTGGACTCCCATGAACACAGGATTTGCAGCGGCGGGTCGCCGGATCCGAGCCATGAATAGGCGAGGAGAGCGTCACGCAGGGGTTCCTCGCGCAGGCCGTCGGGAAGCCAAACGGGCTCGGATGGTACATACGATTTGCGACCCAGCCCCAAGGGCCAAACCGGATCTCGCAGGGCGGTCTGGGCCTTTTCGAGGAGAGCCGGATCAGTGCCCTCCAGGCCGACCAGGAAGGCGGCGTCGGCCAGATAGTGTCGGTGCGAGACGACACCGTC
>PMBY01000023.1:379-3238 GCA_003153875.1 Myxococcales bacterium
CAGATCGCTCCAGTTGCTGCGATCGATGCCGAGCGCCGCCGCGAGCAAGCCCAGCACGCCGGACTTGCTTGGCTCCTTGCCGGTGTCGCGTTCGTCGAAGCGGCTGGTGATGCCCCAGGATTGCATGGGGCCAACCAGCCGAAGCAGAAGGGTGGGCATCTCGGCGTCCTCACGCACCAGCCGCGGCTGCAGGTGCCTTCGACAGCGCGGTAGTCACATCTGTCAGCATTTCGGTTAGTGAGCTCTTGGCTATGCCGAAGCCATTCGTGTCGGCTTTGACGAGGTTCAACACCCAAGTCTGGCTAGACTCCTTCTTTGCATCCCCATCGAAGGCAGCGGCCAGCGCTTTCGCCTTCTCAATGAGGACTTTGGCTGATTCTCCAGTCAAAACTTCGCCCGCCTTTACCCGCACCGGCTTCTCGAACGCATTGGCCAGATTGCGCGGGGCCCCACCATGACGAACCGTGATGGCGACGAACTCCGGCGGGTTGTGCGCTGCGAATGTGTTCTGCTTGCCGGTGGGTTCGGCCACCACGAAACCTTCTAGGAACGCCTTGAACCCGCTTGCGGCTAGCTCGCTGTCGTCTTGCAGGTTCTCCACCAGCTTCGCCCAATCAACTATCGCATAGCGATAGAAGCAGGCCGAGTTGAATTCAACCGTGCCCATCATGTCCGCACCGGCCGTGTCCTCGGGCTTCAGATCGTCCACAGCGGTGTAGAAGTCAAACTCTCGCTCGACGGCGTGGGTCGAGATGGCGTGTGCTACCTGGCAGGCAGCGTTCTGGTTGTTCTCGGGCATATCGGCCAGCATTCGCCCAAAGAGGGCGATGTCGACCGACTTGCCGCCGTTCATGACCGACCCGAGCGCTTTCTTCAACTCGGGTGAAGCCGCCTTGGCTGCATCTTTCTTTGCCTTGCTGGCCTTCTGCCCTTCAGCCGCGGGTGCACCCGCAACGATGGAGTCCCAGTTGCCTTCGATAGTTTCAGCGAGATGGTCAATCTCCCGCTGTCCGAGAAACAACAGGTACTCGGTCTTGCCATCGTCCTTCACGGACAGTTCGACAGCGGCAAGGGCCAGCCTTACCTTGGCGATCGCTTCCTCTTCGGGCCGCTTGTTCTTGTGAACCAGCCTATTCACCAGTTCGCCCATGAGACGCTTGGTCCGCACGGCGACATCCTCGGAAGAAAAGAGCCATCCCTTTGCGATCGCCTGGTCCTGAAAGAACTTTCGGACTGCACGCTTAATGCACTGACTGGACACGCGGGCTCGACGGGTACCGCCGAAGAAGGCGTCTTTCGGGGCGCCCGTATCGTCCCGGTTGAGGTTCGATGGGGCGAAGTTCTGAAGGACATGGATCTCAACGAAGGTTTTCATCAGGCGTTCTCCTCGCTCGGGTGGCTGTCGGACTCAAAGGCTTGGGTTGTGTTTCGGTAGAAGTCGCGTGCCCAACGGTTCTGGACGGGCTTTTCTGGAACAGTCCAGCCCAGCAGATCCTTCAGAAGGCAATCCCAGCCGAGAGGGAAGCCCTTGAGCAGCGCAACCATCTGCCGAAGCCTGTGTGGAAGCTGGTCTCGGTCCGCGTCCAGCAAGGCAATGAAGCGACGCTCGGGGCTGTCGGACGCCTTCTTGCTGGTGGCGTATGCAGCGCAGGTCGCACCCAAACTGCGCCCATCAGGGGTGCCGCCATCACTGCGGTGCTGTGCCCAGAGACCTGCCACGAGGTAGTGGACCTTCCGGCGCCAAAAGGCTTCCTCTCCCTTGAGAAACGGCTCTACGTAGGGATACGCCGCTGGGAATGCCCCCGGATCAAAGGACAGGCTTCGTCGTAGGACTGCGCGGACCTTCGTATCGTGGTCATTCAACTCTTCCAGCCATTCGATGAATCCACTCATGCGGCTTCCTCCAAGGATCGGATGTCTTTGACCAACTCGGCGAGTTGCCGAGAAATCTGACCTTCTGCCTTTACCAGGGCACGAATTGCCCAAGCATCCCCTGACGACACGGATGCCTTGTGCGAGTTCCATGCATCTACCAAAGCCTCGCGCACGTGGTGAAGCCATTGGGCGCGGATTCCGTCTCGATCTCGGTCCAATGTGTATTTGGGGAGTACCATGTGGAATATTGCTTCCAACGCCGACCAGAATTTCGGGAGCGTCGGCATTTGAGACACGAGCTTGCGAATATCAGCCCGGTCCGGCTCGCGCGTTCCACGGCTTACGAGGTTCCGACTGAAATCCCGGCAAGCAGACCAAAGCGCCTTCCCGGCTGATTCGGCATCCTCTAGCAACTGACGAATCTGAATCCTGACTGCGCCATCGCCGATAAGCGCCTCAGGCAACGCGAAAAGTTCCATCCTCCAGAACTCAAGCGTTGCCTTGGGGGGCTCGTTCTTCTGCCCGAGGACCATGACGGTGCGTGGAAACCTCTGGAGGTTGAGCCGTGACAGGTGCACAGCGTTCTCGATGACAAGAGGGGCGAGAGCGGAGTCATCCGGAATGAGGGAGTCGAAATCTCGCCAGAGCCCCCGTGTTTTGAATTGAAGCGGAAACTTGCCCTTCTTCTCGTCACGTCTGTATCCCAACATCGGATCCGGCCTATCGCCCCCAGGTTCGAAGGTGACGCCCGAAGCGAAGGCCAGTTGGGAGACAGCGCCATCTGATTGAAGGTCTGGCTGCAGTCTGATCGCTCGTGCACGCCACGTGTATTGATCCGCCCACCCAGCCGCAGTACGACCGAGATTCTCTTTCAGGAATGCAACTGTTTCTGGTTCGCGCTCCCAGATGGGGAGGTCGGCAGCGATTATCTCGCGGTTCTGTGGCACGAGGGCGTAGGTCAGGGTGTCGGCAAGGTCGTGCCCA
>PMBY01000376.1 GCA_003153875.1 Myxococcales bacterium
AGCAACCTGTTCTGGGCCCAGCGCTACGGCGCCAAGCTGGGCGTCGAGGATCTCTGGGTCAAGATGTGCGGCAACTCGCATACCGGGTCGTTCAAGGATCTGGGCATGACCGTGCTGATGTCCGCGGTCAAGCAAATGATCGCAGACGGAAGGCCCATCTCGGCCGTGGCTTGCGCCTCGACCGGCGACACCTCGGCGGCGCTGGCGGCCTATGCCGCCGCTGCTGGCATCCGCGCCATAGTTCTGCTTCCGCGGGGCAAGATCTCGACCGCGCAACTGGTGCAGCCTCTGGCCAACGGCGCCACCGTGCTGGCCGTGGAAGGCAACTTCGACGATTGCATGAAGGTGGTGCAACGCCTGGCCGACGAGGAAGGCGTGTACCTGGCCAACAGCATGAACTCGCTGCGCGTGGAAGGACAGAAGACCGTGGGCATCGAGATCGTGCAGCAGTTCGACTGGCGCGTGCCCGACTGGATCATCATTCCCGGTGGCAACCTGGGCAACGTGAGCGCGCTGGGCGCCGGGTTCAAGATGATGCGCGACCTCGGCCTTATCAGCAAACTGCCGCGCATCTGCGTGGCCCAGGTGGAGGCCGCCAATCCGCTCTATCTCGCCTACAAGAAAGGGTACGACAAGTTCGAGCCCATGGTGCCCAAGACCACCCTGGCCTCGGCCATCCAGATCGGCAACCCGGTGAGCGTCCAGAAGGCGATCCGGACGCTGCAAGAATTCGACGGCGTGGTCGAAGAGGCGAACGAGACCGAGCTGGCCGACGCGGTGGCGCGCGCGGATGCCACCGGCATGTTCTGCTGCCCGCACACCGGTGTGGCTCTGGGCGCATTGGAGAAACTGGTGGCCGCTGGCACCATCCGGAGGTCCGAGACCGTGGTGGTGGTGAGCACCGCCAATGGCCTCAAGTTCACCGACTTCAAAGTCGGCTACCACGAAGGCAAGCTGCCCGGCGTTCCCGTGTGCCAGTACGCCAACCATCCGGTCGAGGTACCGAACGACTACGGCAAGGTCCGCGATACGGTTCGGCGACTGCTGGGAGCGTGAGGGGAAGACGACAGGGGCGGTGACGGTGACGGGGGCGGTGGGAGTGGGTCAAGACATCGGTGGCGGTGGCGGTGGGAGTGGGTCAAGACATCGGTGGCGGTGGCGGTGGGCCCGGGCCTTTGGCGGCCCGGGCCAGGACGGAATCAGGGATGGGTCAAGCGCCAGAGAATGGCAAGGATGGAATCGAGTAGGGCCAGTGCGGGTGTGACAGTGGGTTGGTCCACATCACCCCAAGCCATCGCGACCGCCAGATGGGAGCGGACTTCTCCGGCGGAACCGGCGGCGATTCGATAGTGGTGAAGGCGATCCTGGCCCGCGCGCCGGGCTCCTTCGGCGATGTTGCCCGGGACCGACGAGCCGGCGGGTTTGAGCTGCGTGGCCAGATCCCTGTCGTGATCACGAATGCGCTCGACCGCTGGCCGGAGCGCGCGAACCATCTGCAGAGCCATTTCGTAGACCTCGAAGCGTTTCATCAGGACCTCCTTTGTCGCGGCCTCAAGCATGCCTCCGTGCAGCGATGACGGTCCCCTGCCCCGGCGCAAGGACGAAACGACAAGGTCGGCGCGAAACCATCGCAGCCGATGGCGATACTTCCAGATACCTGCCACTAGGTATCGGTCGCACCGCTTCCTGGTTGCGTGGAACTGTTGCCCCCTTAGCCCATGCTGGGCAACCAGGACCGGTGCCAACGCCCCTTCTCTTCAGTCGAGGAACACCTCCGAGGGAAACCCGACTACACGCTCCTCGTGCCTCCCTGGCGCGGTCTCGATTGGCACCGACTGAAACGTCTCTCCGAAGACCTCGACCGGCAGCCGTGTGCCACCGAACGGGTTGGGATTCCACGTCTGTAATGGTGAGGCTGCTGCCGCCACTCGGCAAGCCTCTCCGCAGCCCTGCCATAGAGGCGCCGCCATCCTGTGTAGCGGCCGCCTCTCGCCGACCGTCACCGCCCCCGTCACCGCCACCGCCTCCGTCACCGCCACCGCCTCCGTCACCGCCACCACCTCCCTCACCCACACCGCGCCCCTCATTGCGCAGCCGTCGAATCTCCCGTAAGTTCTTCCACCTCACCAACCGGACATTGCCATGCAGATCTCACTCTTCGACACGACTCTTCGGGACGGAACCCAGAGCGAGGGGCTTTCCCTCTCGGTCGAGGACAAGATCAAGATTGCCCGGCTGCTCGACGGGTTCGGGGTGCGCTACATCGAGGGCGGCTATCCTGGGGCCAACCCCAAGGATGAGGAGTTCTTTCGCCGCGCCTCCGAACTGAAGCTGAAGCAGGCCCGGCTGACCGCCTTTGGCAGCACCCGCCGCACCGGCGGCACGGCTGCGAACGACGCCAACCTGCAGGCGTTGATCAAGGCCGGCACGCCTGCGGTGGCCATTTTTGGCAAGACCTGGTTGCTGCACGTGACCGACGTGCTCAAGACCACGCCCGAGGACAACCTGGCCATCATCTCCGAAAGTGTGGCGTTCCTGAAACAGAACGGCCGCGAGGTGATCTTCGACGCCGAGCACTTCTTCGACGGCTATCGCGCTGATCGCAGCTATGCCCTGGCCGCGGTGCACGCCGCTGCCCAGGCCGGCGCGGACTGGATCGCCCTCTGCGATACCAACGGTGGAAACCTGCCCTCGACCGTGGCCGAGATCGTTCGTGAAGCGAGGAAGGTGCTGACCGCTCCTCTGGGCATCCACGCCCACAACGACAGCGATCTAGCGGTGGCCAATTCGTTGGCCGCCGTGGAGGCCGGCTGTACCATGGTACAAGGCACGCTCAACGGCTGGGGCGAGCGTTGTGGCAACGCCAACCTCATGTCGGTGATCCCGGCCCTGCAGCTCAAGATGGGCCTGGCCTGCATCCCCGACGAGAACATGGAGCGGCTCACCGAGGTCTCGCGCACCGCCAGCGAGATCGCCAACCTGCGCCCGCGCGCGCACGCGCCCTATGTGGGTTCCTCGGCTTTTGCGCACAAGGCGGGCGCCCACGTCGCCGCGGTGGCCAAGTCGCCGGTCACCTTCGAACACATTCCGCCCGAAAAGGTGGGCAACGACCGGCGCATCATCGTGTCCGAGCTTTCCGGGCGCGGGAACATTCGTATGCGCGCGGCCGAGCTGGGCGTTCCCTTGCGTGGCAACGAGGCCGATCTGGTCGCCCGCATCAAGGAACTGGAGAACCAGGGCTACCAGTTCGAGGCCGCCGATGGATCGCTCGAGCTGATGCTGCGGCGGACTCAGCCGGGCTACGTCGAGCCGTTCGAGGTTCGCGACGTGGTGGTGATCTCCCAGCGCCGCAGCAGCAGTGACATGTTCGTGGAGGCCACGGTCAAGATCAAAGTTGGCGACGAGGTTTCACATGTGGTGGCCGAGGGTTCGGGCCCTGTCGACGCCATGGACCACGCCTTCCACAAGGCGCTCGACCACCACTTCCCCATCCTACGCCAGATCCACCTATGCGACTTCAAGGTCCGCATTCTCGATCCCGAATCCGCCACCGCGGCCATCACACGGGTCCTAGTCGAATCCAGCCTCGGCAGTGATCGCTGGAGCACCATCGGTGTCTCGCAGAACATCATCGAGGCGAGTTGCGAAGCGCTCAAGGACGCTCTCGAGCTGCCGCTGGTGCGCGCAGCCAAGGGCTGACCGAGCCCACAATCCCACGATAGTCGGCTGGTCGTGGGAATAGGTGGCGGTCGCCCTTGGTTGCATCTCCGGGGCCGCTGGGGTAAGTGCACCAGAACGACCCCTGCATACCAGACGCGGCCTCGACAATCTCAGCATCTCATTTCCGTGCCCATGTTCGCATGTTGTCGTCCACTGAAGGGAAGCGTCGCTGGACTTCTGGCCATCGCGTTCTCTAGCCCCGCAGTCGGATTGGCGGACAACGCGGCCGAGTCGTCTGCGCTCCCGGTCCATCTGGGAATGGCGGATGCCCTGCGACTCTTCCGCGAGCGTGGCTTCGATCTCATGGTGGCGGACGCGACGGTGGATAGCGTTCGAGGCGACGCACAGATCGCTGGCGCCATCCCCAATCCCGCAATCTCGGGCGGGGTTGGTCGTTCCTTTGGCTTTGACAGCAAAGCATGTCCCGGGTGCTCGGCGCTGGCCTGGAGCGCAGGGGTGTCCGACCAATCCGCTGTCTTTGACACCCTGTCGGGAAAACGCGGCCTGCGTTCACGCACGGCGGGGCTGGCCCTGTCGGTGGCGCGCCAGAACCGCGCCGATAGCCAGCGCACCCTGGAATCCATGCTCCGCCAGCAGTATCTGGAGGCTGTGTACGCGCGCGATGCCCTTGATCTGGCGCACGAGTCGCAAGGTCGCCTCGGCCATGTGTTGGAACTGAATCAAGCCCGCTTCCAGCATGGTGCTATCTCGCAAGTCGACGCGCTCAAGGTCGAAACCGAAAAGCTAGAAGCCGACCAAGAGGTGGAACGAGCGGAACTGACCCTGGCCGAGGAGAAGTATCAACTCGCCTTCCTGCTGGGCGTGCGCGGACGCGTGCCGGAATTCGAGGTCGATGTCGATCTTCCACGCTATCGGGTGCCCGACGACCTGGGCCACGCGACGGTGGATTCGTTGCTGGAGCGGGCGCACAAGCAACGTCCCGACTTGACGGCGGCCCACCTGGAGCACGACCGCGCGGGCGCGGCTCTGCAAACGGCGAAGCGCCTTCGCTTTCCCGACGTCGCGCTCTCTCTCGGTGTGAGTGGACAAGGGGCCGGCAGCGACGTCAGCTCACCACCCACGTTGTCGCTGGGACTCACGCTCACCCCGCCGCTCTTCTACCGTTTCCAGGGCGAGGTGCAGAAGGCCCAGGCCGATGTGCGCGTGCAGGACACGCTTCTGGCCAAGACCGAAGCGCAGATCGTGAACGACGTGACCATCGCGCTGGCCCAGTTCCAGTCTACCCAGCGCCGGGTGGAACGGGCCGAACACGGGCTGCTCGATCGGGCGCGGCGCACGCGCGACCTGGTCCAGATCCAGTACGAAAAAGGCGCCGCTTCTCTGCTCGAGTACCTCGACGCACAACGAATGCTCATCGATACCACCCAAGGCTACCTGCGCGATCTCGCTGACTACTGGCTGGCGGTCGTGCTGATTGGGGAGGCCGTGGGCTTGGAGCTGGGACCATGAACCATATGCGAGTCATTTCCGTCACCGCTCTTTGCCTGGCCGCCGGACCTGGTTGTCACCAGCGCGCCGCTGCCCAGCCATCAGCCGCGCCGCCCACGACTGAGGTGTGGCTGGCGCCCGAACAGGTGGCCGCAGCCAAACTGATTGCCGAGCCCCTCGAACCCCAGCCCGTGGGTGGCGTGGTGGTGGCCAGCGGCCGCGTGACTTTCGACGATCTGCAGGTGTCACACGTGCTGTCGCCGGTGACCGGCCGGGTGGTCAAGATCGACGCGCAACCCGGCCAACGCGTGAAGAAGGGCGACGCCCTGGCGCAGATCGAGTCCCCAGACGTGGCAGCCGCATTTTCCGATCTAGCCAAAGCACAGGCCGACTTTGGCGCGGCCGAGAAGGAAGCCAATCGCCAGAAGGAACTGTTCGACGTCCACGCCGGATCGCAACGCGATTTTGAAAGCGCACAGTCCAACTACAGCAAAGCAAGAGCCGAACTGGATCGAGCCAGGAAGAAGAGCCGCATCTTGCGCGGCAGTCACTCCGACGGCGTGAACGAGATGTACACCCTGCGCGCTCCCATCGACGGCGAAGTCATCGCCCGCAACGTAAACCCTGGCGCCGAGGTGCAGGGGCAGTACTCAGGTGGCACCGTGCTCGAGCTCTTCACCGTGGGAGAGTTGGACAGCGTGTGGGTGCTGGGGGACGTCTTCGAGATGGATCTGGGACGGGTCAAGGCGGGCACCGCCTGCCTGGCCGCTGTCGTGTCCTATCCCGGCCGGGTCTTCCGGGGACGGGCCGACTGGGTCTCGGATACGCTCGATCCTGCGACCCACACTTCAAAGGTCCGTTGCAAGATCGCCAATCCCGACCGCGCGCTGAAACCCGAGATGTATGCCACCGTGCTCCTGCCGGTGGACCGCGAAGTCGCGCTCGCCATCCCGCGCAGCGCGCTCTTGCGCCTGGGCGACCAGACCATGGTCTTCGTCGAGGTGGGCAAGGCGCCGGACGGCCGACTGCGTTTCGAGCGCCGGCCGGTGGTGGTCAATGAAGAGCTAGGCGGCGATTTTCTGCCCGTGCTGCGCAACCTGGCCAAGGGTGAGCGCATCGTCGTCTCGGGCGCCATTCTGCTTTCCGGGATGCTGTAGCGATGATCGAGCGCCTGGTCACCGCGGCAGTCCGCGCGCCTTTTCTGGTCTTCATGGCCGCGCTGGCGCTCGTCGGTATCGGCATTCGCTCGTACTTGCAACTCGACATCGAGGCCTATCCCAACCCGGTTGCGCCGATGATCGAAATCATCGCGCAGCCGGAAGGTTGGAGTGCCGAGGAGGTCGAACGCTACGTCACCCTGCCCATCGAGACCGGGCTGGTGGGCATGCCGGGGCTGGAACATGTGCGCTCACAGTCGCTCTTCGGCCTGGCCGACGTGAAGTTCTACTTCGGCTGGGACACCAGCTATTTCACAGCCCAGCAGCGGGTGCTCAACCAGCTCAACTTCGTCAGCCTGCCGCCCGGTGTGCAGCGGCAGCTATCGCCCTGGAGCGCGATCGGTGAGCTGTACCGCTACAAGGTGGTGGGCAAGGACTACACAGCGACGGATCTAAAGACCGCGCAGGACTGGATCCTGGAAAAGCAGTTCCGCCAGGTGCCGGGCGTGATCGACGTGGTCGGCTTCGGTGGCCTGACCAAGCAGTATCACGTGGACGTGGACCCCTATCGTCTGCGCGGCCTCGACGTCAGCCTGGCGCAGTTGCAGTCCGCCATTGCGAATGCCAACCAGAACGTGGGCGGGCAGCGCCTAACGCTGGGCGAGCAGTCCTTCGACGTGCG
>PMBY01000020.1:0-2447 GCA_003153875.1 Myxococcales bacterium
GAAGCGAATGCCTTTGATGAAGTTTGGGTCAAAGGCTCGGGCTGGCGGGGGCACAAGAAAACCACCTCCCGGTGGATGAACCATGAAGATTTCCGTCTTGCATGCATCCGCGTTGGAGAGGTGATCGGTCGTCCGGTGAGCGAAACCAGCCCGCTATGCAACGCTCGCCTACCCGGTGGAGAGCGGGTCAACGTGGCGGTGCCTCCTGCGTGCGCGAAGATCGCCTTGACGATCAGGCTATTTCCTTCGGAGACGATGAATTTTGATGCGTTGGAGAAGTTTGGGTCAGTAGACAAGAATTTGCGTCAGATGCTGGAGAGCCTGGTGGCGGCGCGGAAATCGCTGCTGATCGCAGGAGGTACCGGTTCAGGCAAAACCTCGCTCCTCAACGCGCTGTCGCAGGTGATCGCACAAGATGAGCGCATCGTGACGATCGAGGACTCGCGGGAGCTGCAGATCCAGCAACCGAATTGGGTCGCCATGGAGACGGTTGAACCATTCACTCAAGATGGACCTCGTGTGACCATCGGAGATCTGGTCAAAAATGCCCTTCGGCAAACCCCCGATCGCATCGTGGTGGGGGAAGTGCGAGGGGAGGAGGCCTTGTTTCTATTGCGGGCTCTGTCCACAGGTCATGGTGGCGGGTTGGGTACCATCCACGCCAATGACGGGGTCGATGCGCTCTACCAGCTGCAGCTCCTGGCCCAGATGGCTGATGTTGGTGGCCTCACCTCTGCAGTGGTAGCCGCGATGGTTGCGCGGGCCGTTGATCTAGTCGTGTACCAAGGCTATTTCGAGGAGGGCAATGCTCGGCGGGTTTCTGAGATTCTGGAAATGGATCGGCCTGGCGTAAAAATGGGGACTGGAAATGCCGTGGAGTATCGGGTTCGGAGACTGGTGCAGTGGGATCCGGACCGGAAAGCCTGGACCTACCCAGATGCACCGTCGGCAGCTTTGCGGGCCACGTTGAAACGGAGGCAGCTACCCTGGCCCGAGGTGAGTTTGCGGGCCACCGGGGCTGAAACCGGAGCACCTGCGGAAGAGAGAAGGGCCAGTTAGCCATGGGACTTTTGGGCATTCCTGGAAAGGACATGTGTAAGGTCATATGGCGTTCCAGCACGGAAGGCGCTCCNNGTGGACAAGTGGGGGCCGCAATGGTCCAAGAAGCGTCTGGGGGCCGGCCCACCGATAGGGGCGTGGTGTCTGGCGGGCCTATGGCTCGGCATGGCCACCGCCCTTGCATGGTGGGTAGCGTCGTCGATGTCGATATTTGGCAAATAGTTTGATCAAGGCGGAACCGTTTGAGGGGCAAAGCCGATAACCACTGCGAGGTCAACCGTCGCGAGGTCCCAAAAGTGCGGGAAGAAGCAATTTTCAAACGCGGGGCGTACGTAGATCGCTACGAGATACGCGAGCTGCTTGGAGTAGGAGGGCAAGCGCAGGTGTATCGCGCGCGTGATCCTGTGTTGAAGCGCCCGGTGGTAATCAAAGCGTTGGGCAGCATGGCGAAGGACTGCCTGGGGAGGTTCCGACGGGAAGCTGAGGCCATCAGTCAGCTGTCGCACAACAACGTCGTGGCGATCTTGGATTTCCGTGTTGAAGGTGGGCGTCCCTACATTGTCATGGAGTACTTGGAGGGCAAAGATCTGGCTGCCCGACTGCATGAGGGCCCAATGGAGGTGGCTGAGGTTGTCGATGTGATGCTGGCGGTTTGCTCCGGGGTATTCGCGTGTCACCGGCGAGGTGTCATTCATCGAGATCTGAAGCCCAGGAACGTGTTTCTTGCGGAGTCTGAGGTCTACGGCCGGGTGGTGAAAGTTTTGGATTTTGGAATCGCGCGAGTAGCGCAGAGCGGAGAGATCACGCAAGTGGGCTTGGTGGTGGGAACGCCTCGCTACATGGCGCCGGAACAGCTGCGCACAGAGCCGATCGTCGACGAGAAGACCGACCAGTATGGGGTCGGGATGTTGCTTTACGTCGCCCTGACCCGAGTATCGCCGTATGGAAAGCTGGGCGAAGCCGAGTTGGTGCGAGCGGTTCTAAAAGGGGAGTATCCAGGCCCCCGGAAGTGGAGGCCGGAGATCCCGAAGGAGCTGGAGCAGATCATTCTGAAGGCGATGGCCGTGGATCGGGCGGAACGATTTGAGTCCCTGCATCAGCTTGGGCAGGAACTGCTGCGCTTCTCGACGCCAGGAGGCCGGACGGTTTGGCGTGAGCACTTTATGGCCATGCCGCGTTTGGCATCGGTGTTGCCAGCTACCGATATCAGCGCCGAAAACGTGCTCTCAGACAATCGCACCACTGGCCATGACGTCTCTCAGCCGGCTACAACCCGGGAAAAGGGGTTGGGAGAGGCTCTCACTAGGGTTGTCGAGGTCGATCCTGCGGATGACGGGACAACGAACGTGTTGCCTCGCGGTGGCAAAAGATCGGTTCCAGCGCAGCCG
>PMBY01000020.1:2542-3196 GCA_003153875.1 Myxococcales bacterium
TGGGCCACGCAAAATTCTCGATGCCTACGCGGAAGAAGCAAAAAGGGTAGTGATTGGTTGGTCACAAGATGCGCGGAGCATGACTCAGGATGCGGATGCGGCCACGGATGACACTGGGGCCGAACCTGAAAGTGATCCGGCAGATCTCCGGCCGAATACCGCGGCAGAGGACGAGAAAGCGTTGCCAGCGAGTCGCAAAGTGGAGGCGTCAGCGCTCGCACGAGCGGAAGGTCGGAAGAAGAAAACCGGAGCCATGCAGAAAAGGACGCGTGTGCAATTTCTTGATGATGGATCACCCTTGCTGGAGTAACAGACATGACAATCGGGATGTTGGTACTGGCGTTGCTTCTGGGCGCGGCGGCTGATGGAAAGGCGGAGGGGGATAGCGATGGAACCAATCGCGCCAAAGCGAGCGCTCTGATAAAAATGGGCGTTGAATTCCGGAGGAAGGGAGACCAGGTCGAAGCCCTACGGCAGTTCCACATGGCGGACGAGTTGGCACCGAGCGGACACACGCTGGTGCAAATTGGCTTGGCCGAGCAGTCACTCCAGCGCTGGGTGGCCGCAGAGGAGCACCTGAGCCGTGGCTTGCAGCAACCCGATGAATGGGTGGCAAAGTTCAGGGACCACATCCAGACGGCTCTGACGGCGGTG
>PMBY01000020.1:3240-4453 GCA_003153875.1 Myxococcales bacterium
CGAGCGGTTCTGGGATCCCGGCATGTCAGAAAGGGGATCTGGAAAAATCGCAGGAAGCCTCTCCCGGCTGGCGCTGGCGCGGTCTCGTAGGTGGTGGATTGCTGGGCAGTGGTTTGGTCACGATGGCATTGGGCACCTTTGGCATGGCGAAACACCATGACTGCGCCGAGACGTCCGGGTGCAGTTTCGTCTACGACTCGCTCGCGCCAGGCGCCGTATTGCTTGGGGTTGGAGCGGCGGCGGTCTTGGGGGGCGTTCTGGTGCTCTACACCGGAGGTGGCTCTGACGGGAGCAAGGTTGCCCTGGGCGCAACGCCTTGGGGGCTATTCACGCGAGGGCAGTTTTAGGAACGCCCCCGTGGAAATGCGGCTGGCACAACTGGATTTGGAGTGGATGCTGGGGCAAGCACGCATGTCATGTTGGCTGGCAGCGATGGCCATGGCCGTGGATGAGAGCGCTCTGGCGTTGCTGGCGCTGACGGATGCGGTGAAATGCCTGCAGCTTGGGCGGGAGATTCGGCGGAAGCCAGGGAGTTTGAATTAGGCTGCGCTGCAGCCCTGCTTACCGTGGGTCAGCGGGGGCACAGAGGCACCTCCTGAGCCGGATCACCATATTCGTCCACGATCCAGATTTCCAGAAAGGGGACGGCGGCTAGACGGGCGTACTCACCAATGCGTCTAAGCCAGCACTCCCCTCTGGTGCAACTGGGGATCTGCAGGGTGTGCCTTTTCACCTTTCCACGCTCTTCGCAAGGTCGCTGGCACGTCCGCTAACTGCCCGAATTCCTTTCGGCTATCAACGATCCCTTTTGGGCACCATGGGCTGTCCTGCTGGGAAGGGGCGGCCGTGGGCCGCCCCCAGTCCCCCGTCTAGTGTTGGTTCGCCTCGTGGGGATCCCGCAGCTGAATGGTGGCGGCTGGGTCCGTGGGGAANNCTCCCGTCCTTGTTCTGGAAGGCGGTTCCGATCCGCCTCCAGATGGCCTTGGTCGCTTTCTTGTCGTACTTGAAGGCGGCTACGATGTGCTTGATGTTGGTCTTCGTGTTGCTGGCGTCGTTCATTGGGTTTCTCCTTTTTTGGGGTGGCCTTCTGGCCACCTCGTTCGCCCAATAGCGGGTTCGCGGGCCTCCTCGGGATGCCCTGCTGCATTTACGGAGGGTCAGCTTGCGGAAACCGTAAAAGCAGAAGCAGGGCACCAAAGGGAATCACGAGGCG
>PMBY01000114.1 GCA_003153875.1 Myxococcales bacterium
ATGATGCGGTTGCGCGCAGGGAACTGACCGGCGCGCGGCGGCGTTCCCAGTGGGTATTCCGATAGCAGGCCGCCCTTGGCCGCAATACGCGCGAAGAGCCGGACGTGACGGTCGGGGTAGGTCACGTCGACGCCACAGCCGAAAACCGCGAAGGTGGGCGCGGCNNTGGGCGGCTGCATCGATGCCAAAGGCCCCGCCGGAGATGACAGCCACGTCCTTTTCGGCCAGCTCTCTCGCAAGAACGCGTGCGCGTGCGCAGCCGGCGCCGCTGGCCGCGCGCGCTCCCACCACGGCGACCGCACGCCCGCCCTCTGCGGGCACGCGACCGCGCACCCAGAGGACAGCGGGCGCATCGGAGAGGACCAGAAGCCGCGACGGATAGCCCGACTCTCCTCGTGCGACCTCTTCGACGGCCGGACCTGTCTCCGAATCGGGGGGCCTGCGCACGGGCAGCATGATCTGTCTTGTCGGACGAGAGTCACGCTGGTTGTCTGCCGCATGCATCGGGAACGCAAGCTGATAGCGCCAGCGCGGCGGAAGATCAAGCAGCGGCAGAAAAAGTCAAAGAAATCAAAGGAGTTGCGAGGTGAACTATCAGTAGCCTTTGCGCATCTCGGTCGTTTCGCCCACGTGCAGCTCCTTGAAGCTACGCGCAATCCAGGCCACCGAGGCGTTTTCGCGCACGTCGATTACCCATAGCTCACCGACCACCTCCTTGGGGTATTCGGGATCCATCTTTTCCCAATCTTCGAGCACGCCCCGGTAGCCATCACCACGCCGGATAACGAAATTGCGGTTTCCAACCTGAACCCCATCGCGTCGACCCCGGTTGATGACCACGAAGCGCTCGGCAGAAAGAAACTGCGTGGGCGTGAAAGCAGCCACCACGCGCGCATCCAAGCTGACATCACTCGGGCGCGGTTCGATGCGCCTGAACTGCCGAATGGCGCTGCTGATCCGGGCGCCGCGCTCGATGGTGTCGACCACGTCCGTGAGCGTCCCGCGTGCGATGTCGTTGCCCGCGATCTGATCGACCACAATATCGCCGCGCACCTTGACCAGGTAGCCATAGGTCTTGCCGGTGGCGGGATCTTGGACCGGATGGTCGGTGTCGGTTTCAAAGACAGAGTAGCGCTCGCCCGCGCGAATGGGGCGGTCCTTGGGGAAACGCAGGTAGGCTTGGTCGCCGGAGACCAACATGATTTTCTCTTCGCGCGAGCCGCTCACCCAGGCGGCCTGTGCGAGATCCTTGGCTTCGATGAATCCGATTTCGCGCAACACCACTGCGTTGCTGGACAAGGCGGCCAGGCGCTCGGANNACCGATGGGTTGGCGGCCCACAAGCGAGGCCAGCGCCAGGGGTCGCCGAAGTACTTCGAGCAAACGCTCCACAGCGTGTCGCCCTTCTGCACCACATGAAGCTCGGGAGCCGGTCCCGTGCCTTGCCCGGCCGCCGGTTCGCGTGCGCCTCGCTCGTCGCCCACGCCCGGATCGAGCCCCATGACGCCCCCAGGGGGCAACAGGCCCACGGAGGTTTCTTCAATTCGTCTTGCGTTAGGATCCTTGCTGCCATCGCCCAGCGTCTGCGATCCCTTGCGGCTGCGCTCGCCTGCCGGAGGAAGGGCTGGGATGGGCGCGACATCTGCCCCGCCAGGATCTGGCGACGCCGATTGCACAGGCGGGTTCTTGAACTCCTGGACATCGAGCGGGATGGTGCCGCCCGTCTGGGCCCGGGCAGCAGCTGGCAGTGAAGCCATCAGGGCGGCGGAGAGCAAGAAATGGAGATTGACTAGCCTCACGGGGCCTCCTCGGGAGCGTGCGCGGTCTTCACGGGTGGGTTGGCAGGCGGACGGGCATCGTGCGAAGGGTGCGCGACCCCTGCACGGTCGAGCTCAGCCAGGCGAGTCGTTGCCAGGACGGCGGTTTCGTGTCGCGGATAGGATCGGACAAGTTGTTCGAGGGTCTGCTTGCCAGCGTCGATGCTGCCGAGAGCCAGATAGCTGTAGCCGACCTTGAGCAAGGCATCAGGAACTTTGTTGCCGTGGGGAAAGCGCTCGACCACGCGACGGAACTCACGCACCGCCGCCGGGAAGTCCTTGGTGTCGTAGTAGCACTCGCCCAGCCAGTACTGTGCATTGTCAGCCAGGTCGTGCGTGGCGTAGCGGCGCAAAAATTCGCGAAACCCATCCACGGCTCCGTCGTGCTGGCCCTGGCGAAGCGCCTCGTAGGATCGACGGTAGAGCCTGAACGCTTCCATGTCGCGGTTTGCGTGGACTGAGCCCTGGCTCTCGCGGCTTGCGTGCCCTGCCCGCTCTTCCCCTTCGGCCGCAGGACGTTCCGAGAATGTCGGCGCGTGCTCACCGTGCAGGCGAAGAACCGGACGACTGCTGTTCGATTTGGCCGCCTCGCCGGCGTATTCCACCTCCGATTCGGGCGCGACCATCGTGGTAGCCGGGGCCAGAGTCGAAGCGGTGTCAGACGAGGCTGAATCGTTCTCTGGATGAAGCTTCACCATGGGAAGCTGCGGCGTCGCCACCTTCTGCTCGTTGACCTTCCGGCTTTCGAGCTGATCCGTCAGAATGAAGACGCGGTTTTCCAGCTCCTCGACCTGCTTGGCGTACTCTGCGTTCTGGACCCGCAGCGATTCGATGCTTCGGTTGAGCTGCTCCACCGGGGCCGGATCAGCCCCACGATGAGCGCAGGCGACCAGAAGCCCCGCGGCCGCCATTCCTATGGCGCACTTAGTAAACGACATCCTCGATCACCATGGGATCATAGAGTCGTTCGGCAGTTTGGTACAAAAAGTTATGGGAACCCTCAAAGGGTTCGCTTTGCCCTTCGGCCC
>PMBY01000406.1 GCA_003153875.1 Myxococcales bacterium
TGCTCCTCCGCCTCGCGGTAGGGCATTTTTCGAATCGCCATCAACGTCAGCGCCCCAAGCGTCGCCCGCAACTGCGGCGGCCGTCCCGCCGCGTTCTTGAGCTTCTTCGCGCGAATCTTCTCGGCTCGCATCTCCATCTCGGTCCAGTCCACTGTGTCGGTCAGTACCACCATTGGATGATTCTCGGGCAGCGAAATCGCGGGACGTTTCGAGCGGGCAAATAGCTCGGGCTGGCGGTTGCCAACTGGGCGTCGTGCAGGCATTGCGGACCTCCTTGGTCACGTCTTCCATCAGCCACATTTCGTCGCAGTTGTCGATCCCCCACGACGAGAAAACGCACAAGCTTCGCCGATTTTCGCGAGGACAATGATCGGCCTTCCGAGGCGCAGATCGGCCAGCGTGAGCGATAGCGGTAGCGTGAGCGACCAGCGTGGCGCGGCCAGCGTGGGCGACTCGCGTGTGCGCGAGCGGCACGCGGCACGCGATCCGTCCTTCCGCGTACCGCCCACGAACTCGCTCACCCTCACGCTCTCGCCCACGCGGCACGCGACCCGCGACCCGCGGGCCGGCCCTGCGGGCGGCCCGCAATTACCCGACAAGCTCTAGCTAGATCGATCCGGCGGCGGCGGCGCGGTCCAGGTACCAGACTAGCTTGCTGTCCTGGACGGGCCTGATGCCTACGATAGGATGCGCGTGCAGATCGTCGGGCGCTTGGGCGGCAGCGAGGAGGGCCGCGTGTTTACTGGCGCCGGTGACCAACACGGCCAAGAAGCGAGCGGCGCACAGAATGGGGTAGGTCAGGGTCATACGCGGACGGGGCGGCAACACGTGCTCGCCATCGTTGAAGCGCACCCAGCGTTGGCGCTCGTCGAGAGCCGGCGAATAGGGAAACAGGCTGGCGGTGTGCCCGTCAGAACCCATGCCCAGAACGGCAGCATCAAGCCGGCCGCTGGCAAGGGCCTCGCGCAGACCGTCTTGGTAGCGACGATCACCGTCGGCTAGGCCGACTGGCATGGGATGGACCAGGGCAGGGGGAATGGGCACCTTGTCGACCAGCGCGGATCGAATCATGGCGAAGTTCAGTCTGGGATCGGCTTCAGGCACGCAGCGCTCGTCGACCAGCCACAGGTGGGTTCTGGTCCAGTCGATCGCGGCATCGTGAGCACCCGTTGCCAGCAATTGGTACAGCCCCTGCGGGCTGGTACCGCCCGAGAGGGCCAGGTGCACGATGCCGGCCTCACCAATCCGCTGGTCCAGAGCGCGGATGAGATCGTGGGCCAATCGCTGGGCCACCAGCTCGGCCGACGCTTCGATCACCAGCCGGCCGCGCAATCCGCGAAGATCGTCCGGCGCGCTCATGGCGGCAAGTCGAAATCGGGCGGAGCCGCCGGCTCGGTCCGCGACACCGTGGTCTCCGGGTTGCGCCAGGGTCCGTGTGGCTGGATCAGCTCGTCGGCCGCGGCAGGTCCCCAACTTCCCGCGGGATAGGTGACCAGGCCTTCGCCCGGATGGTCGCGCCAGTAGTCGAGCACGGGCATGACGATGCGCCAGGCGGCCTCGATCTCATGACGATCCTTGTAGTGCGACTGGTTGCCGTGGATGGCCTCCAGCAGCAGCGTCGCATAGGCCTCGAACGGTTCGGCGCTGAATTGCTGGCGATAGTCGAAGTCGAGCACGGCCGACTGGATGTGCAGGCCCANNTTGAAGTTGATGACGAACTGGGTGAGCTTGCGCCGCATGCACTTGCCCGTGCGCAGGAAGAAGGGCACGCCCTCCCATCGCCAGTTGTCGATGAAGAGTTTGAGTGCCGCAAATGTGTCACACGAGCTGTCGGCCGGCACGTTGGGTTCCTCGCGATACGCGGGCGCGACCGCGCCGTCAGTCTGGGCACGAGTGTACTGGGCACGCACGGCAACTCGGGGCACCTCATCCGGGGCGATGGGGCGCACCGCCTCCAGCACGTGGCGCTGCTCGCTGCGCAGGTCAGAGGCGCGGAACGAGGTGGGCGGCTCCATGGCCACCACGGCCATGAGCTGCAGCAGATGGCTCTGGATCATGTCGCGCATGGCCCCGGCGGAATTGTAGTAGGCCGCGCGACTGCCCACGCCCACGGTCTCGGCTGCCGTGATTTGTACGTGATCGATGTACAGCCGGTTCCACAGCGGCTCGAAGAGCAGGTTGGCNNTGATCGATGCGGAACACATCCTCATCGTCGAAAACGCGGCCCAGGACGCGGTTCAAGTTCTCCGCGCTCTGCAGGTCGTGGCCAAAGGGCTTCTCGACGATGATGCGCTGTCGAGCCTCAGGGTTGGTCTCGGCCGAGCACCAGCGCCGCGGGCCCTTGCCCAGCTGGGCAGCGCCGATGTTCTGGATGATGCTTTCATAGAGCTCTGGCCCGACCGAGAGATAGAACAGAATCTCACCGCCCGTGCCGTGGGTTGTCTGTTGCTGGCAGAGGGACTGGGTGATGCGCGGCCAGTCCCGGGCGTGCGCAGCGTCGGCGGCCAGGTAGTGCAGGCGGCCGGCGAAGGTGCGCCAACGGTCTTCGTCGAAGCCACGCCGTTCTTGGCACGCGGCCTTCACGCGCTCGCGAAACTGATCGTCCGTCAGGGGCGTGCGACTGATGCCGAGCACGCCCACATGCGAGGAGAGCAACCCCGCGACGTGCAACTCGAACAAGCCAGGAATGAGCTTGCGTCGCGTGAGATCGCCCGAAGCGCCGAAGATGACCAAGAGACACTGTCGCTCGTCCATGTCAGGGGCAAGCATAGCGTCCCCCGCGCGTGCGGGCGAGAGGCAACGTGTTGGACGGCGGTCTACACGCGAATCTTCTCGTCCGGTCCGGGCGCATGCACCCTGGCGAATTCGTGCTCGGCTAGCTTGGCCATCAACGCTGCCTGCGCCGGGGGCTCGCCGTGGACCAGCAGCACCTGGCGGAGCTTGCCCTGGCTGCGCACGCTCTCGGCGAACTCGATGAGATCCTTCTGGTCGGCGTGCGCGGAAAAGCCGTTGAGCACCACCACTTCGGCCGCCAGTCGGCGCATGACCCCGAAGACCTTCACCTCGCGCTGGCGCTCCACGATGCGGCGGCCGAGCGTGTGCTGCGCCTGATAGCCGACAATGAGAATGGTGTTGCGCGGATCCTCGATGCCTTCGCGCAGGTGATGCAGGATGCGGCCGGCTTCGCACATGCCGCTGGCCGAGATGATGATGTGTGGTCCAGCGCTGGCGGCGAGGGCTTTCGATTCTTCTTTGTCGGACACGTAGTGGAGGCCGGCGAAGTCGAAAGGCGAATCGCCGCTCACCAATTGGGCGTAGGTTTCCTCGTCGTAGCACTCGGGGTGCATCTTGAAGACGTCGGTGAGTTTGACGGTGAGCGGTGAGTCCACGTAGACGGGCAGGGCCGGCACCAGGTTGGCTCTGCGCAGGCGTTTGATGGAATAGACGACTTCCTGCGCCCGCTCGAGGGCGAAGGACGGGATGATGATCTTGCCGCCCCGCTTGGCGGTGCGATTGATGGCTGCGGCGAGGGCGCTGTCGACCTCCTCGATGGGCGCGTGCAGGCGGTCGCCGTAGGTACTCTCCATCATGAGACAGTTGACGCCGCTGGGGATCTCCGGCTCGCGCAGGATGGGCAGGCCCTTGCGGCCCAAGTCCACCGCAAAGGCGATGCGCGTGTCGTCTTCCTCGATGTCCAGCACCACCACCGCGCTGCCCAGCACATGCCCGGCATCCAAGAACTTGAGCACCACGCCAGGTGCGATCTCCTGGGCGCGTCGGTAGGGCAGGGCCACCATCTGACCCAGCAACGCGGTGACGTCGTTGTGGTCGTACAGCGGTTGCGCCGGCTCCATATCGAGGTGCTCGCGCTCGATCAACTTCTGGATGTGCCGGGAATCGGCTTCTTGAATCATGGCCGCGTCGAGCAGCATGGGCCCGCACAGGTCGCGGGTCGCGGGTGTGGCGTAGATGGGGCCATGGTAGCCCCGCTTGGCCAGCAGGGGCAGGGCGCCCGCGTGGTCGATGTGCGCGTGTGAAAGCACGACCGCGTCCAGATCATCGATGGGCACGTGCTGGGCGATGGCGCGGTTCTGTGCGACGGATTCTTTGCGACGGCCCTGGAACAGACCGCAGTCGAGAAGGATGGTTGCCCGCGACGTGCGCACCACGTGCTTTGAGCCGGTAACCTGACGGGCGGCCCCGATGCATTGAATCTCGATCAATCGCCACTCCTTTGATAGAGCCAGGTGTTTGCGTTGTGGGCGGTGCGCGAGCGCGCAAAGGCGGGCGTTTGCAGTTCAGAGGCAATGCCTTCAGTGAGCAGCGCGAGTGCGGTCTGAGGATCGTCAGCGAAGCGGAAGAGATCCAGGTCATCGCGGTTGATCATCCCGTAGCGGATCAAGGCCTCGAAGTTGATGATCTCTTTCCAGTAGCTCTCGCCGTAGAGCAGCACCGAGATGCGGCGGTCCAGCTTGTGGGTTTGCGCCAGGGTCAGGATTTCGGACATTTCGTCGAGCGTGCCGAA
>PMBY01000297.1 GCA_003153875.1 Myxococcales bacterium
GTGCTGGCCGACCACTTCGAGCGCGCAGACGAAAAACCGCGCGCCATTCATTGGCTGGCAGTGGCAGCCCAGCAGTCGCTGGACGCAGACGATCTGGCAGAAACCCTGGCGCGCATCGAGCGAGCCGCGAATCTAGGCGCCGCGGGCGAGGAATTGTGTGCGNNATCGAATCGGAGGCGAGATACTGGCGGGGCGAACTGAAGGATGCGGAGAGAGCAGCACGAGAGGCCCTGGTATCTGGCGATGCACTAACCAAGTTGCGTGCCCTGAGCGCACTCTTTGACGGACTTGGTTCACAGGCCAAGTACGACGAGATTGCTACGCTATTCCGTGGCCTCGATCTGCCAGCGGCGCCTGACCTCTTGAATCCTTGGCTTCACTGCATGGTGAGCGGAACCGCCTACCTTGCCGTCAGTGGCGACAGCGAGGTGCGTGGGCGCACACTGGCGCTTTTGGAAGAGAACAAAGATCGGCTTGATTCGGTTCTCATCGGACGGGCCGAGACGATGAAAGCACATATGGCGGGGAGCAAAGGCAAGCCTGCCGAGGCTGTCGCAGGCTTCAGGCGTGCGGTGGATTACTACGAGAGGATCGGCCACCGGCGGGTCGCTTGCGAGGCTCTCGGTAACCTCGGTGCAACCCTGCTTGAACTCGGCGAAGATGAGGAGGGTGAGGCGTGCATCCGTCGGGTCCTGGTCACGGCGCAAAAAATGGACCTCAAGTTCATGCTGGGCGGAGCGCTCCAGCTACTGACCAGCATCCTCGCGTACAAAGGGTCTTTCGATGAAGCGCGATCAGTGGGCCAGCAGGCCTTGACTGTGACCATCGCCCAGAATGATCGACGTTTTCAAGGATACGCGGAGGCATATCTATCGGTGACCGAGTACTTGGCGGGAGACTACCCACGAGCCGAAAAGCACGCGCGCGCCGCCGCAGCGGCATGGGAGACTGTGCTTTCGGCTCGACCCTTCGCAATCGCGCTGCTGGCTCGAGCCCTGCTGGCGCAAGGCCGCCACGCCGAGGCTCTGGTCAGCGCCTGCGATGCTTTCGCTCAGCTCGAGAGCCTCGGCGTCGTGGACGATGGCGAGGCGACGATACATCTGGCACTGGCCGAGTGCCTGATCGCGGCTGGGGACACGCTCGCGGCCCGGGAGGTTCTGGAAAAGGCAGTTAGCCGAATTCTCGCGTCGGCAGAGGCCATCGAGGATCCCGCCAGCCGGGAGTCGTTCCTGACCCGCATCCCCGAGCACCGCCGCATCCTGGAACTCGCGCGCGAGCTGGCTGCTTCCAGGAGTTGACCCCCAGAACGCGAAACGCCGCCCGGAGGCGGCGTTCGGCGGGGTGTCTGCGAGGCAACTAGTACGGCCACTTCCCACGGCCGCTGCGTACACGGGACTTTACCTTGATGCCGGATGTCTTCTTCATGGTGGAACTCCTAGGCCCGGCAGAAATGCGCCGGTCGGGATCATCGTCTCTCAAAAAGGCGCATCCCGCAAGACAGATTATTGACGAAGCGTCATACGTTTGACGATCTTCACAACTTGACATCAAAAATAGTAGCAATTCCAATATGATCTGCTTGACCCAATGCGCCTATAAATCGTATTGTCACTGAAGTGTCATAGTCTTGACGGTGCGTCACGGAAACGGCGCTCTTCGAGTGCCATTTCGCGCATTCTCCGTCGCTGACGAGCCGCCGCCGAGTGACTTCCCAGCGAAAGAGCCACGAGCGCCACCAAGAATCGCTCCCGTGCGCGCGGCCGCGGACACGCTGACGGCCCGAACACGCCCGGCCGCGTGCGCGACACGAGCGCGTGGCGGCCCGAGACCTGCGGGTCACGCAGGCAACATGCCGACGCAGCCATCAAGGCAGCCGGTCGCTCAGCGTCGGCGCGACCAGTATCCGGGCCGTCGCTTCTGGTGGGCGACCGCCATGATCACGAGGAAAACGCCGGCACCACACCCCACGCCATCAGTAAAATCAACCTTGGAGGTCGTCATGCCCGCACCTGCACGTGAGCCGCTCTTCGAAAAGATCGCCCGCCTACCGTTTGCTCGTGTTGCTGAGGTCGAGGATTTCGTGGACTTCCTCGCCTTGCGGAATGCCGACTGCGAGCTTGTCCATGCCGCCGCCGCAGCTTCCGTGCCGGCCTTCGCCAAAATTTGGGACAATCCCGAGGACGACGTCTACGACGAGACGTAAGGGTCAAAGACGCCATGTCAGGCTGGCACCCCAAGAGTTGACCAGGAAGACGGAACAGCGAGGGCTGGCTACCCTCGGTACTTTTCCACGTCGAGGCCGCTCTGCACGACCCAGCGCCAGACCACGGCCCACTGGCGGTCCAACTCACGCGCGACTTCGGCGACATTTCCCTTGTGACGGTCAAGCAGCGCCTCGATCTCGGCCTTTCCCGGCCGGGCGCGCGGCCGGCGGCGGCGTGGCGCCTGCGCACCCTCGCCCTTCGCCACACGCTCGCGCACGATCTGGGGCAGATCCGCCAGCCGGATCTCGCGCCTGCCCTCGCCGTACAAGACCGCCTCGCGGATGATGTTCTCCAG
>PMBY01000399.1 GCA_003153875.1 Myxococcales bacterium
CTAGTACTCGCTGGGACGCTGCCGAGAGCGACCGCACCAGGAGAGGTGTCTATGCTACGACGCTGCAGCCGCAGGAGGCCGTGATCACTGTCAGCCACGACAGCGCCGATTGCGATGTCCCTTAGCANNAGCCAGCGGCCCGGATCGTCGGCCGCAGTCGCCGCGGTGGTTTGAGGCAGCGCTTCACTGGCTGAGCCAGTCGACTGTCGCGCGACATCGCGGTATGGTCAATCATGCATCCGATCCTCGTGCAGCTTCCCTCGAAGGTACTTTTCGTCGCGGCGCTGGTCTTGGCGGTTGTGTCTTTCGTGCGCAATCGAGTGCAGCGCCGTCGCAACCCCAAGGTGCCGGCGTCATCCACCCCTTTGCTTCTGGTGGCCGGCGCGTGGGCGCTTATGGGACTGCGGGGCGGAACCTGGATTCCCTCGGCCGGGGTGTTCGGCACGCCCTGGCTACCCGTGCCTATCTATTCCTACGGCGTGATGTTGACTACTGGCTTGGTGGTGGGCTGGTTCTTGGCCATGCGTCTGGCCCGCAACGACGGTATCGGCAGCGAGGATGCCGGAGCCATCTACATGTGGACCGCGGTCTGGTCGATCGTGGGCGCTCGCCTGCTCTATGTCATCACGCAGTTCCAGGAGTTTTCCAATCCCCTCGACATCGTCATGCTCAACAAGGGTGGGTTGGTGGCGTACGGCGGAATGCTGGGCGGTTTCCTGGCCAGCTGGTATGGCTGCCACCGGCGCAAGATCGCGCTTCTGCGTTGGGCTGATGCTTCCGCGCCGTCGGTGGTGCTGGGCACGGCCATCACGCGCGTGGGCTGCCTGCTCTTCGGCTGCGACTACGGCAAGGTGTCGCACGTGGCCTGGGCCATCCGTTTCCCCAAGGACGCGCCTGCCTGGAAGGAACATGTGTACAACATGCACGCGCTGGCCCCGGACTCGGCGTGGTCGCTGCCTGTCCATCCCACGCAGATCTACGAGACGCTGGGCGGGCTCGCGATTTTTGGCCTGGTCATGTACTTGCGTCGGGTGCGCAAGTTCTCCGGCGAGGTGTTCTTGGGCTGGGTGATGGGCTACGGCATCGTACGGCCCATCATCGAGATCTATCGCGGTGACGACGACCGAGGCAGCGTCGGAACCCTGTCGACCTCGCAGTTCATCGGACTGGCCTCGGTCGCGGCGGGTCTTGGCCTGCTGGTCTACCTGGTCAAGCGCTACCGGGCTGACCCAACAGCTGTCCGATTGTGGGAGATTCCCTTGCCCATCCCCGCCAAGGCAGGGCCCGAATCGAACCAACGTTCGCGCCGGCGCCGCAAGGGCCGCTGATCGGCGAGGTACAAGCGACGGGCTCACGCTGCGGCGGGAATTGGGGTATAAGGGTCCCCACTCATAGAGGGGGTGACCATGAGTCTCAAGCGCAGCCACTCGGCGGGCATCCGCACCAGCTTCAGCAGCGGCAGCGACTCCGGCAGCAAGCTGGGTCGGCAGGAGCTATACGACGAGTTGAAGAAACTGGCCCAGTCCGGCCAAGTCTTCGCGCCCGTCGACATTGCATTGGCCATCGGCGCCGGTGAGGCGCTGGTGTCACGCTCACTGCTCGGCCTGGCGGCTGAGGGCTATTTGGAAAAGGTCAACACCGGCCAGTACCGGGCCACACCGTTCGCCGAGATTCCCCAAGCCGAGTTCCTCAAAGCCCTGGCTCGGGCCTCCAAGACCGATTCGACCCGCCAGCGCGACCTGTCCGAGATTGGTCGTCTCAAGCAGAACAACGACGTGATGCGTGCCAAGTTGCTTACGGCCATCGCCGAGAGGGATCACTATTTGGCGGCGCTCAAGCAGCATGGCATCGACCCTGGCCCCGTGCCCGCACCCGCGCCGGCTGCGCCCGTGCCGTCGGCTGGGCAGAACCCGCCTTCGCCCGAGCCGATTGCCGAGGGCTCGCCGACCCCGTCCGGTGAGGGCGGCGCCGGCAATCCCTGATCCGGCCGGGTCGTCCCGCACGCCGTGAAGATCCTGTCCCTTCGTTTTCGCATTCGGGCCGCCAGCGGGGCAGCGGCGGCAGCCTCCGTCGAGCGGGTGGTGGAGATCGAGCCGCACGAAGGCGATCTGGTGATTGGCCGTCGACGGGGTCAGGACATCGAGTTGCCTTTTGTTTCCGTGTCCGAGCAGCACGCGCGTCTGTCTCGGAGTGAAAAGGGTTGGCTGCTGGCCGATCTGGGCAGTGCCAACGGCACGTTTCTCAATGGCCGCCGACTGACGCCGTTTGTGGCACAGGCGTTTTCGGCGGGTGACGTTTTGCGCCTGGCGAGCGTCGAGCTGATTTTCGAGGGCGAGGGCTCGCCCGGCCTGGGTGCCGACGGGCAGAAGGTCGAGCCCGAATCGACAGCCACTCTGGCGCGCCGTCTGGTGAGTGATCTCTTCGGGACGTCCCGGCCGGCCGAAGTGGCCCATCTCGTGGTGAGGGACGGCCCCGGGCAGGGGCGCGAATTGCGCCTTGAGGTTGTGGGCTGTCGCTACCGGGTGGGACGGGGAACCGGCTGCAACTTGGTCGTGCCCGACGACGACATTTCGCGCGAGCACGCGGAGTTCGAACGTCGCTGGGACGGCGTGTTTGTGCGCGACCTCGACTCGAAGAACGGTGTCTTGCTCATGGGCGAGCGCCTGGCAGGTGAGCGGCGGCTGTCTGACGGCGACGTCTTGCGTCTGGGCCAGACCACCTTTCGGCTGGAAGATCCCGAAGATCGCTACTTGCGGCAGCTGCAGGAAGTCGAGGCGCGGGCTTGCCAAACGGCCCAGGCCAGCCTGGGCGCCGAATCTGCGGCATCTGCCGACCTGGCTCGCCCAGCGGGTCAGGCGCCGCTTCTCGACACTCACACCCAGAGCGAGGTGGTAGGCCCCGGTCGGGTTGCGTTGTCGCAGGCCGGACTTGTCGCTCGGGGGCGGCGCTCGTCGTGGCATGCCCCGCTGGTCTTGATGGTCATTGCGGCCGTGGTGCTGGTCGGGGCGATCGCGCTCGCCCTGTCGTTTATCTTGGGAACTTAGGCTAGAAGCAGTCTCAGCAGTGGATCTTCGAGCACCTCTCACATTTCGACCTGCGTACCAAACCCTGGTGTGGGGCGGGCGACGTCTGCAGCAATGGCGCCAGGACCTTCCGCCGGGGCCGATTGGCGAATCTTGGGACCTGGCGGATCATGAGCGCGGCATGAGCGTGGTCGCGCAGGGCCCGCTGGCCGGCCGCACGTTGCGCCAGTTGGTCGTTGAGGCCGGGCCCGCGCTGGTGGGCGCGGGTTTTCGCGGGGGCGTGTTCCCGCTCATGGTTAAGATGATCGATGCGGCTGATCACCTGAGCGTCCAAGTTCATCCTGACGACGCCACAGCGTCGATTCTGGGCGCGGGCGCCCGTGGCAAGACCGAGTGCTGGGTGATTCTTTCCGACGGCGGTGTGCTATTCCAGGGAACGCGCCCGGGTGTCAGTCGCGAGGCTTTTGAACTCGCCCTGGTTGACCACACATTGGCCGCGACACTCAATCGCTTCGAAGGCAGGGCAGGGGACGTCTTTTTTATCGAGGCGCGCACGGTGCACGCCTTGGGCGAAGGTTGCTTGCTCTACGAGATTCAGCAGACATCAGACACCACCTTCCGCGTGTACGACTGGGACCGCATGGGCCTGGACGGACGACCGCGGCCGCTGCACGTGGCCGAGTCACTCGCGACCATCGATTTCTCCCGCACTGGTTTCGGCCCGCTACGGCCGGCCTGGCGCACCGATTCCGCAGGCGGGATCGCGTCGCGCTCACTGGTCACCTGTCCCTGCTTTGCTGTGGAGCAATTTCGCATTTCTGCGGGAGCGACGTTGCGCCGTCTGACTCCGGACACCTGCGCGGTGGTCACCTGCATCGACGGGCGCGGCGTGCTCGCGACAGACGGGGGCGCACTTCCTCTCGTGCCTCTGCAGACTGCCTTGCTGCCCGCGGCTTGCGGAGCCTGGCAGGCGCGCAGCGAGACGGCCACGCTCGATCTCATCGTGGCCTCTCCTTGCTTCTGACCAGAATCTCGCGGCGATCCGATACGTTGCTGCTAGGTCCACGAGATGCTGGTTAGTCGCCGCGTCGAATGGCTACTTGCGCCGACGCGCCTTCTTGCGTGCCTTGCGCGCGTCCTTGCGCTTGCGCTTGTCCTTGGATCGGTCCTGGTTGCGCTGGGGCGCCTGGAAGTGGCCGCGTTCGGGCGACGGCGTGCTCATCATGGCGGCCAGTTGATCCATGTCCATGCCGCCGAGCAGTTTCTTGGCCTGGGCGATGCCCTTGAAGCCAGGGATCTTGCCGAGCAGCCCGGTTGAAGCCCCGAGCTGCATCATGACCTGCCTCATCATGGCGAAACGGTTGAGCAGGTCGGCGACCTCGGATTCCTTGCGGCCGCAGCCGCGTCCCACGCGGGCCAGGCGGCCCATGTCGTAGAAGGCGCTGCGCTTCTTCTTGCGCTTGCCGCCTTCGATGACTTCTTCCCAACTGGTGACGATGAAACGCTCGGGGTGGCGGCGTTCGTCCTCGGTCATCGACGAGATCATCGAGCCGATGCGCACCAACTCGCGGTCGTCCACTTGCAGGTTGGCGTCGGCGACACCGGGGATCTTGTCCACCAGGTCGGCGAGCGGCCCCATCTTCTTGAGCACGGAGATCTGCTCGAGGAAGTCGTTCATGTCGAACTTCCCCTTGAGCATGCGCAGGGCGTCCTGTTCGGCCTTCTCCTCGTCCACCACCTCCTCGAACTGGGTGATGAGACCCACCACGTCGCCGCGACCCAGGATCCGGCTGGCCATGCCGTCGGGCCGGAACTCCTCCAGGCGGTCGAGCGACTCGCCCATACCCACGTACTTGACCGCCTTGCCGGTCACCGCCTTGACCGACAGGGCCGCGCCGCCGCGCGCATCGCCGTCCAGCTTGGTCAGGATGACGCCGTCGTAGGCCAGCCAGTCGTGGAAGGTCTTGGCGGTGGTCACCGCGTCCTGACCGATCATGGCGTCGACCACGAAGAGGACATTGGCCGGATTGCAGCGGCGCTTGATCTCTTTCAGCTCATTCATCAGGGGCTCGTCGATGGCGAGCCGGCCGGCGGTGTCGAAGAGAACCGTGTCGCGGCCTGATTCAGCAGCGATGCGCTGGGCCTTTTCACAGATGAGCGGCGGGCTGCCTCCGGGCTCGGAGTAGACCGGCATGTGAAGCTGCTCGCCCAGGATGCGGAGCTGGTCGATGGCCGCAGGCCGGTACACGTCGGCGGCGACCAGCAGGGGTCGGCGGCCACGCTTTTCCAGCAAACGCGCCAGCTTGCCGACGGTGGTGGTCTTGCCGCTTCCCTGCAGGCCCACCACCATGATGCCGGTGGGACCCTTCTTGGCGAACCGGATGCTCGAATCGACTGGCCCCATCAGATCGACCAGCTCGTCGTGGCACAGCTTGACGAAGTGGTCCTCTGGAGTCACGCGACGGACTTTTTCGTTGCTGCTCGCCCGTACCTTGACGATTACGCCAAGCGCCTTCTCCTTGACCCGCTTGCAGAAGTCTTGCACGACCTCGAAGCCGACGTCGGCCTCGAGCAGCGAAGTGCGCACGTCCACCAGCGCGGCATCGACCGTGCTTTCGTTCAGCTCTGCCAGGCCCTGGAACTTCTGCTTGGCCGCTCGGAATCCTTGAGTCAGTGTCTCGAACATNNCTTGTCGGCCGGATGCTAAGAGGCAACGCGGGTTGATGCTTTCCGATGGGCGAGGCTAGGAGAAGGTTCTGAGCAGAGGCAAGCTCGAGCGCGTCGGCGGGCGGCCGGGGGCGACTCCGAGGCGGCGTTAGCGAGCGCACCGGGCGTCTGCGCTCGGTTGCAAGCGAGCGTCAAGGGGNNGCGGCCGTTGGCGTGCGGCCGCCGAGAAGCGCCACCGGCATCAGCCCGCCAGCGCCGAGCGTCCGCTTTCTCCTATGCCAAGAATCGCCGTTTGCCGGTAGTTTGCCACCACTCCAGCCAACGGCGGCGGGCTTCTTCGCGGTCGCGCTCGGGAAGATCGTAGTGGTAGCCGAAGTACTCGCCGGTGATCTCTTGCAGTTCCTGCGAGGCTGCCAGGCGTATCTGTGGATCGCGGTGAGCCAGCGCTTCCAGCAGCCACTCCAGACGCGGCCGGTGCTGCATCTTCTCCCACCAATCTAGCCAGCGTCGGCGCTTGGGGCCGAGGTCGTCGCCCGCAAGAGCCAGCAAGGTCGAACGCGCAGTCAGGGCAACCTGTTTGTCCTCGCTCTCCAGGCGGTCGATGATGGCCGGCAGGGACGCGGGATCGCGCAACTCGGCCAGGGCGGCCAAGGCAGCGGTAGCGACGGCCGGGTCGGGGCTGGACAGTTTGGCCTGCAACGAGCGCGACACAGCCGCAACCCGCGGGTCGTGCAGGCGCCGTCCCAGGGCGCGCCAGGCCGAACCGCGCGTGGCCTCATCGCCCAGGCGCGCGGTTTGTATCAGGGTCTCGACTTCGTCGATGGTCGCGGCTGTGGTGGGCGCGCGTGAGAGCGACGGAGAAGGCTGCGCAAGCGCCAGCCAGCGACGGGCCGGTGCTGCGCCCATGAGTTTGGCCAGCAGGGCCACGAATCGCGGCGGCACAGGAATGCGGTACACCACGCCCAGAAGGCCGCGAAAGCGAGCCTCGGTGACCAGGTACGGTTCCACCAGCAGGTGGCGTTCGCGGGCCCACGCCACCAGAGCATCGTGGTCGGCTTCAGGGTGAACGGCCAGTTCCAACGCGTCTTCGCGCCGGCCGATGGGAACCGCGCCCAGGCGGGCCGCGGCGCCCGCGTCGAGCCAAGGGCCTGCGTCCAGGTCGGGCTTGGCTAAACGTTCGAGAGGTGCGGCAGGAATCCCCGTGAAGTTGGCCAAATGGGTGACCAGGATTTCCTCGTCGAGCAGGCCCATCTCCAGCAGCACGGTGTCGATGCCGCCTCCATAGAGTTCGCGGCGTCGCTCGACTTGCGCCGCGATCTCTTGCGAGAAGAGCGATGCTTTCACCAGGGCCGACGCGAGGGACGAGATGGGCATAGGCTCTAGCAGGCAATGGCGTGGGCCGCCGGGACGCGCGGCCTTCTCATCACCTGTCCTCGACGATCACATAGGTTCCGGACAGGTGGTCGTGCAGGGCGCGGCGCTCGCGGTCGAACAGACACCACAGCCAGCCCAGCCCGACGGGCAGCAGGCTGAGCACGAGCGCGACGAAACGCAGGCATCCGAGCAAAGGTCCAGGCGCGGTGCCGCGCGATGAAATTACGCGAAGGCGAAGCAGGCGCTTGCCTGCCGTCTGACCCAGGATGCCGCCCAGGTAGATTTGATAGAGCGCGCTCATCCCAGCCAGCAGCCCGAGCGCGCCCAGCGCCATGGGGTTGCGGTCGAGCAGACCGGCGAGCACGAAGTCGGGGCCCAGCTCCTTGGAACTAGGCAGCGTTACGCCGAGTGCCAAAGCCGCAACCAGGGTTGCGCCGATGGCGACCGCGTTGACCAGCAAGGCGTCGATGATGGCCGCGAGCAGACGCCGGGTGAAGCCTGCCGCGCGCACGCGAAGCACCCGCTGGCCATGGGCCATCGAGTGAGACGCGACCGCAGACTCTGAAGGAAGAGAGCGACTCACTTCGCTGGAATCGTTTGGCCGCGAAGGCGCCGACTCATCGAGNNTGCGTCAGCGCGACCGCGACCAGAGCGGCGGTCTCCACCCGGAGGATGCGCGGTCCAAGACCGACCGTGCGGAAACCCTGCACCCGGGCGCTCTCGACTTCCTCCTGAGAAAAACCGCCCTCGGGTCCGACCAGCAAGGTCACGGGCGCGGCTGGCGCCTGGGCGAGAATCTGACGTAGGGGCAGGGCACGCTCTTCTTCCCAGAGCAGCAAGCGCGTGCCGCCCGCTGTCGCCGCGCCGACCAGCGCCACATCGAGAGCGGTCACCTCCGCCACATCAGGCACGTCTGCGCGTCCCGACTGGCGGGCCGCTTCCTGGGCGATGGTCCGCCAGCGGCGGGTCTTGCCGGGCGCTGGCTTCACCATGCCGCGAGCACTCAGCAAGGGAACGATTCGTGTCACCCCTAGCTCAGTCGTCTTCTGCACGATGATATCCATGCGATCACCGCGTGGCACCGACTGCAGCAGCGTGATGCTTACCAGCGGCAGCGGCACGCGATGGCGCGCTCCCAGCGCCACCTCGACGCCGGCTGCGCTGGCGCGCACGATGCGCCCCTCGATCTCGGCGCCGCAGCCGTCGAAGACGCAGACTTCAGCACCGGCCTGCAGCCGAAGAACCTTGACCAGGTGCCTGGACGCGACCCGATCGAGGGTTACCCGTTCGCTGGCGAGAAGCGGTGCTGGAATGAACACGCGTGGCATAGATCCACCATTTCACCACACATCAATCACAAGCGCTCAAGCGCAGGCGGAGCGCGCCCCATTCACTTTCTTCGGCGCGAGCATCCAGCGTGAANNAGAATGACCAGGCCGTCGCGGGCCAGTCGGGCCGGGAGCGCGGGCGCAAGCTCGGTCAGGACGTCGGTCTGGATGTTGGCCATGACCAGGTCGAAACGGGTGGTCACCCCAGCGAGCGTGTCGGTTCGCACCTCGAAGTTGGCGACGTGGTTGCGCTCTAGGTTTTCTTTCGCGCAAGTGGTCGCTTGCGGATCGTTGTCGACGGCGAGGCCGGACGCATGGGGCCACAGCCGCGAAGCCACGATGGACAGAATTCCGGATCCACATCCGAGGTCGAGCACATGCTCCAGGCCTGGGCGATTCTCTCGAACCTCTTCGGCCAGCTTGATCACCAGTCTCGTCGATGGATGCGCGCCCGTGCCAAAGGCCATCCCAGGGTCGAGGTCGATGACGAACTCGCCCGCGGGCGCCTCACCCGCGTCCCAGCTCGGCCGCACCGTGAAACGCCGGCCAACACGCGTGGCGCGGAAGAATTGCTTCCACACGTCTCGCCACTCGTCTTCGTGCGCTTCGCGCGTACGAATGGTCACCGGATCGACAGCGATTCCGGCCGCGCGCGCGGCGGCCAGGGTGTCGTCCACGGCGTCGAGTAGCGAACGAGCTCGGTCGGGCTCACACAAGGCCACCACACAGGTGCGACCCGCGGCCGCCGATAACAGGGTATCTGTGTCGCGCAGCTCGACGCCGCCGGTGAGAGGGCCCACGGCGGCGGCCACGAGATCAGCCGCATCGGCCTGTGTCTCGATTTGGACCTCGATCCAGACTTGCATCGCTAGGCCAAGCCGCACGGCCAGAGACGGGCCCGCGCAGGAAAAAAGCGGGAGGATCGGCAGCCGGACGAGGCGCTAGCGGACAACGCGCCGCTTGGCCTCGCGCCGTCGCCGCTTGCGCGCCTCGCGGATCTTGCGCTTGCGCTTGACCGAGGGCTTCTCATGGTAGCGGCGGCGCTTGATCTCCTGGAGGATGCCTTCTTTCGACATCTTCTGTTTCAGGATCTTCATCGCTTTTTCGATGGAATCCCGAACTTCGACTTCCAAGGGGCGTCCGAGCAGTGTCTCCAAGCAGTTTCCTCCAGGGTCCGATTTCAGAAGGGACTGGAGATTAAGCACTGTGGGTGGCTGCGGTCAAGGACGCGTGTGAGGTAAACACCTCGCGTCTAGATATTTGTATTGGGCATGACGAAAAATTTTCTTTACACTGCGCGAAGTGAGTTGTATCAGATCAGTGCGCGGAGGTTGCGAGAGAGCTTCGTGCCACAGACCGGGCGATCTGAAAAGCCAGAAGGAGACAAGCCATGATGGGGGCTAAGGTATTCACGGCAACGAAGGCCAAGGACAGAGACGAACTGGGCGAAGTGCTCACTCGTTGGATCCACGACAATCCCAAGGCGCGGATCATCGACAAAGTCGTGACGCAAAGCTCTGACCGCGAATTCCACTGCCTTAGCATCACGATTTTCTACGAGATGCAACAGTAGGTCGCGATTGTCATTATGGGAACCCTGAGAGGGTTCCCAAACCCTCCCGCGCTCTGGCTCCGGTGGGCAAAGCCCGCCTTCGCCGACGCGGTCGCGATCATGCGGCTCCCCGCGCGAGAGGCAACTGGTGGCTCGTG
>PMBY01000081.1:0-299 GCA_003153875.1 Myxococcales bacterium
ACGTTCAAGTGCGACGGCCAGGCTGGTTCGCGCGTAGCTCGCCGCCCCATCCTCCAGGGGCCGAACTTGTCAGGAAGCCTTCTTGGCGGCGCTCGCCCTTCTTGGCGGCAGCGGTACCACCTGCCGCCCACTTGCCCGCTGCCGAGCCCTCGCAGCCTCGGCGATCTTCCGGAGATCGTTGCCCGACGCCTTGGCCATAGCCTCGCGAATCGCATGGATCTCGTCGACGATGGGATCGGAACGCGACATTGTATTCGGCAAGTCTAGCCGAGTTGCGCACCCTGGAACATGAAACCCTT
>PMBY01000081.1:371-4721 GCA_003153875.1 Myxococcales bacterium
GACCTGGACCTCCTGGTCGACTTCGAAGTCGGCCCGACATTCGATTCCTTCATGGGCCTCAAGTTCTTCCTGGAGGACCATGTCGGCCGAAGGGTGGAAATTGTCACGCGCGCGTCCCTGAAGCCTCGGATGCGTCCTGTGGTGGAGCGCGAGGCGGTCGATGTCGCCTAGCACCCGCGATTGGCGGCTCTATGCCGACGACATCATCGAGTCCTGCGGCAGGATCCGGCGATTCGTCGCGGGGATGACCTTCGAAGCGTTCGTCGCCGACCGGCGCACGTGCGACGCTGTGATCCGAAACATCGAGGTCATTGGAGAGGCTGCCAAGAATCTCCCCGACGACATCATCGCCAAGGCGCCTGAGATAGAGTGGCGCAAGATTCGCGGAATGCGCGACGTCCTGGCGCATGGCTACTTCGACCTGGACGCGAAGGTGGTCTGGAGCACCGCCACGACCAAACTGGACCAGCTTGAGAGAGCGGTTCGCGGCCTGCTCGGGTAGCCGTCCAGTCGCCTCCACCGGCGTGACAACATGCTGGGAATGGAAGCGCGGTTCAGCGGGTTGTACTTCAGAGCCATCGAATGACCACCTTCCCGCCGCCTTTCGATGAGTTGCGGCCGGAGGCCGCCGCTGACCTGGCGGATCGGTGGAGCGAGCCCTGCGAAGCGGTGTTCGAGTTTCTTGCCGAGAACTACCCGCCAGAATTGCTGAAGCTGATCGCTTCGGGTCGCCTTCGGGCCACGGATCTCACATTTGCAGTCGAGATTGCGGGACGGCTTTCCGATAGCACGGCTGTGCGGCGCACCCTGCTGCCTCTGCTGTTACACGACGATGCGGTGGTTCGGGAGGGCGCCATCTACGGCCTGGCACCGCATGCTGACGAGACCGTGCTCTCAGCACTGGCGCGGCTTTCGGCGTACGACCCGACCGCGGCGGTCCGGCAGGCGGCAACGGAGACTCTCGCCGACGTGTGGCCGCGCTGATCAGGCCGCAGCCAGGGACTCGGCCAAGCGGGTGGAGGACGCTACTTCGGCCAAATCTTCGTGTACAGCAGGAATGCCCGGACGGTCATCGTTGGAATCCTCAGCATCCCGCACGCACTCGACACCGTCGTGCGGTCTGGCCGATCCCTGTATTCCTCAGTGAGTACAGTGACGTCTTCACCCTGCCGAGATCGAAGGAGGGCCAGGCCCACGACCCACGGATCGGCATCGTCGGTTGACGAAGTGCTGGTGGTATCAACCAAATAGGGTACGTCCCGAACGACATCACGAACGGCCAGAGCAAGCTCGACGATCGGCACGGCGTGCTTGGCTACCTTAAGTGCCCACTGCGCGGCAACGTCCGCCTGGCCCCGCTTGAGTTCGGCGATGACTTGCTCCGGGAAGAGTATTTCACCGCGCTCCACCATCGCCGCCAGCTCGTCGTGAACCGCCGCCACCTGTGCGCTCTTGGCCTGGGCCATTACCTCTTGCCGGATCTCGATGACGCTTGATGTGTCGATCACATACAGCCGTCGCCGCTCTCCCTCTTTCATTGAGCACTACCCGGCGACAGCCTGCCGCAATTCCTCGAGGCCCTCCCAGGTCACGTCGAGGTGCTGCATTACTTCGACCGGGTGGAGCATTTCGTGTTGGCTTGCTGAGATCAGGATCCGCGGCGTGCGGCGCCCGTACTCATCCAGCCGTTGCTTGGCCAACGAGCGGCCCTTGCCGGGAGGTCCCCCAGGCCGCTTGCAGTCGGAAGCCGGCGGGATGGCGTGGAAGAGCGACCACGTCGCGCGTTCCAGATCCACGAGACGAAGCACGGCAGCCCGCATGCTTACCCGGAACCGGTTGGCGATCTTGCGCGCAACCGCCAGGTCCGCATTGCCAGTGACCCGAGCTTGCGCCAAAGCCCCAAGCAGATCTGCTTTCGGCATCAGCGCAACGCCGGCCACTCGCTCGCACCAGCGTTCAAGATCGTCGGTGGTATCGCGAATCTCGGTTTCGAGGTCGTTCTCGACGCAGATCGAGTCCGTCCTCGTCGCCAGGTGGGCGAGTTCGTGAAACAGGGTGAAGATGCGCGCAGCCGGGTTCCAATAGGTGTTCACCGCTACCAGCGGCGCCTCATCATCCCAAACGGAAAAGCCTCGAGCGGCATCTTCGCCCATGGAAAGAGCAAACACGGACACGCGCGCGTTCTCGAAAGCCTCGCGCCAGGCGTGGAATGCGTCGGAATCACTGCGCCAGACCGCCTGGGCTTCGGAAGACACGCCGACATACGCGCGCAGGGCAGACCCTGCGGCCTCGGCATCGGAGCCAACGCGAAGATGCGGCAGGTCGACGGGCTCCCCGCCAAAAGTGCGCTCCACCCAGGCCACGGTCTTCTGAAGACGCGTGACCTCCCGAAGACGCACCCGCTCTTTGGGGCGCAGCGAACGTGCCTTTGCCCCGGGCGGCGCGCGGAAGGCCACGAGCGCCCCCGCTGCCTGGGGCGGCGTCGGAAGGAAGAATGTGGCGGTGGAGCGCCGAAGAACTTGGGCAAGCCGGCGAAACTGGGTCAGGGACGGGAGCGCTTGACCAGCCAGCCAGTCGGCCATGACGGCGGCAGAAACCTTGAGCGCGGCGGCCACCTCATCGGGGGCAAAGCCCGATTCGGCGATTGCCCAAGAGAGCACGCCGGGGGTGATCGGGACCTCTGCTTGCCGGGCCATGTTCCGTCCTTCGCTCTACTTTCTTGCCACCATCATACCGCGTACCACCATGGTACGGTCGAAGGAGATAGCGTCAATTTTCG
The DNA here is from genome assembly GCA_003153875.1 of Myxococcales bacterium. Next base: position 3,151 of record PMBY01000081.1, read on the forward strand.
TGGGCCAACGACGCACTTCGGGAATCGCGTGGCCGAGGTGCACCTGAGCGAGGTCAACGCCGCGAGCAAACACGAACCCATTTCCTACGGCGCCACGCTGGCCTACCAACAAGTGGCCTCCATGATTCCAGAAACCATCCCCGTCATCCTGGAATCGATCGTCANNCGTCAGCGCCGAGTTCATCGACGACGAGGTCGAAGCCGCGCACGAGGCCCTGGCGATTGGTGGCCCGCGGCCACGGGTGCGAAAGCGACGGTCAGGCGCGACGGCGAAGCCGCTTCAAACCTAGCTCGCCGCTCTGCTTTCGCCCCACGCCAGGCGGACCTTCAGAGCGTTGAGGTGGGTATACGGGATCACCCTGTCGTGCTGCAGTCTGCCCACAACGATTCCGGGCGCGATCCCGATCTTCGACGCGAAGGCTTTCACCTTTTCGGCCGAGAAGACGCTCCCACTGTCACGGAGGAATTGATTGAGACCGTCCTGGGGAATGAGGCGGTTGCCGGCAAAACGACTGGCCTCGATCTCTTGCTGGTTTCCCTCTATGCCGGATACCTCGACGAAACTCTTGCCCTTTCCATGCCGCAGGATGTGTTCTGCCTCGTGAAAGAACGTGAACCAAAGTTGGTCGTTGGTCTTGTAGTGCAGGCTCAGCTGCAGCATCGCCTTGGTCGGGGAAAGCCAGCGGGTGGCACCATGAGCGCCGCTGCCCCGCAGTTCAGGGACAAACACCACTGCGACGCCCACCTTGGCGCATTTATCGATGACAAACGGCTGGAATTGGGACGGCGGACGCAGGGTCCAGCTTCGTGCCTGATCCAGCACTCTCTCGAAACCCTCACCGTCAAACACATCGCAGTCAACACCTTGTGCCTCGATCTCGCCCCGACGCAACCACACCAGCAGTGGCTCCGAGTGGCCTGGCCTACTCTTCCTGAACCGCACATCCGAACATGCGGCCTCAAGCTGGTTAGGACTGGCTATGCCGAAGAAGCGAAGCAGTTCCCGAACCCGATCCAACTTGCCCGGACACGGGGGCATCCACCCGAGCTGCACCATCTTCGCGACCGGGAAACGCCTTGCCCAATCGACATGGGTCGCTAGCGCGGAATCGTCGTCGCGACGGGCCAGATACTCTCGGTACAGGCGCTCTCGGTTGGTCCAGAACGAGGCGGGCACGCCCAGTACCTTTTCAAGCTGCAAGGCAGTCTCGGCGGTGATGCTGGCCTTGCCCTTGACTATCTCGTTGATGGTCTTCTTGGGGCGCCCCGTCCGACAAGCCAGCTCAGACTGAGACATGCCCAATGCCGCAAGGGTTTCCTCCAGGGTGGCACCCGGGGGTGACACCTGGTCGGGCACATATTGGTTCTTGTTCAGTTCAGCCATGGTAGTCGATCACCTCGAGTATTCTGATCGTTTTGACATTCTCCCAATCCAGCCCTCCGTCGAGCGTCTTGGGCACCGGCTCGTCTGCGGGCTCGAAGACAATCCTCTTCGGATGCTTCACGTCCACGGCAAGCTGTCCCTTTCGATCCCCCGTCAGCTCGTGACAGCGCATCTGGGGAAGCTTTCG
>PMBY01000307.1 GCA_003153875.1 Myxococcales bacterium
AGCCACTCGCCGGCGCGCGGAACCACCGCGTACAGCAAGGCGGGAATTATAAGAAAGGCGTAGTAGTAGCCAGTCAATTCAGATCCAAACGAGATCACAGTCGCCGATAAGAGCACCGTGACCCAGGGCTCAACCTTGCGGATGGCCAGGCCGACGAGCACCAGATAACAGAACACCAGCGACACATAGAGCGGCAGGGCCTCGTGGAAGGCCTTGAGGCGCGCCTGTTTCCAGCGCGACCACTGATCCACCATGGACGGCGTGTTCAGGCGGCCGGCCGTCTCGGCGGGTCGGAAAGCCACCACCGTCCGCAGCCCTATGAGGTTGGTCAGCGGCGTCTCCGAGTGCTTGGCGATGTTGCGCAGGAATTCCGGATAAACACCGGGACCGCCCGATGTGGCGAAACTCACCGGCACCAGCACCGCCACCGCTACCGCCGCACCCATGACTAGGCGGACAAAGCGGCGGTCCAGCCGCCGGGTCTTCACATAGTGGTAACCGAGCGCAATCAGCGGCGCGACAAAGATGAATCCCGGGAAGATGCGCAAAAGCGCGGCGTAGGCCAATGCAGCCCCGGCCCAGAATGGCCGTTCCTTCTTCATCAAGCACACGCCGACGCCCATCCAGAACAACCAGTCAAAGCGCAGAAAAGATCCGCCAATCCAGTCCCAGCGGGACGGGAAATTGGTGGCAAGCACGAGAAGCGCGACCGACACAGTCCGCCAGCCAAAGGCCCACCACATCAGCAATGCCATGGTGACGATCATCGCCACGTCGATGGCGTCGAGCACCAGCACGTCGAGCCGACTGGCCGGCGCCAAATTGGCCAGGGCACTGCCCAAGATGGCCCACACCGGCGTGCCATTGAACCCGTGGTCACACTGGGCATCGTCCCAGCGGCGCGGGCCCTCCAGGGTGCGGAAGTAGCGCAGGTCATTCTTGAAAGATTCCCAGCGCGCGTCGGTGAAGTGCTGCTTGCAGCGCTCGGGATGGGCGAGAATGTCGTCGGTCTTCTCCACCGCGTTGGTGCGCAGGTTGGTAATCTTGCGCAGCTCGACCCGTCGGCGCAGCCCCGGCTCCTCGGAATCGGCCGTGGCCACGCACTCGTAAAGACGCTCGTAGTGCATCTCTTTGAAGTACTTCCCCCCGACGTAGTAGTGGAAGGTGTCCCAGCCGTGCACGAAACCGGGGAAGTGCCAGAAACCGAAATTGAAGAAGCTCAGAAAGGCCAGCACCCCCATGGTCCCGAGGAGAATCCGNNCTGGTATCGGTGTTCCAGTAGTCGAGGTAGCTCTTGGGCGCCGTGGCCGCCGGCGCGTCCGTGACCTTGAATTGCGGCGGAAAGGGTGTGGGAGTCTGGCAGTATGCCGCGACTTCGGACACCGAATAGGAGCCGTCGCCCTTTCCCTCGCCCACCCGCAGAAAGCGCGCCGCCATACCGCCCACATCGAGGGTGCGCATGCGCAACCCGTGGCCGGTGACCGGGTCGATCTGACCCATCACCTTGTAGTCCTTGTCGTCGAGCGATCCCCAGATGTTGTAGGTGTCGTTGGCGTCGGCCTGGATGGCCAGCAAACGCACGCGCACCACCTCGCCCAGATCCCAGGTCACGGTGGAGGCGCCGGTTTCGAACAGGGCGGCCAGGGACGCGTCCCACACCGCGCCTTCGTTTGCCACGGTCTCGTCGGTGAGCAAGGCGCGATCGCGCGCGATCTCTTGCCACGCCACCGGCAGCTTGCCGGCCAGCAGATTGCCCGCAGGACAGGCCGGTACCACCGAGGAGTTTTCTCCGGCGTAGGCCCGTGGCTGGACCAAGGCAGAGAAGACCAGGAGCAAGGTCAGGGGAAGGGGAAGGCGCAACATGGCTGGAGAGTCTATCGTGGTCAGGGGCAAGACAACACCTGCACGTCAACCCTGCACGTCAACCCGAGGCACCGGTGTGCGGTCGGTCACACGCAGAGCGGTCGCTGGACGAAGCCTCTCATGATTCCGAACGCCGCACGCGCAGCGGCGGTGTTGGGCAACGACGGCCACGCTTGCCTTCGCCGCGCCTCGTGGCACACGCGAGCGAGTTGGACAAACACAACATCAACCCCTGTCGGCCGGCGGCATCCGCGCGTACAATGCCCGGATGTCGGCTGCCTGTTTTCGCTCCGTCCGCGCTGCGGGAATGCACAGCGACGATCGATTTCGACAGATCCACCACCGACGGGGAAGATCCCTGCTCGTGGCCGAACCCTTCGGCGATTTGCCCGCCGGCGAGACCGCGCTGTTTGCGGCCGGAAGAACCCTGGCCGACGCCGGCCGCCGTGTTTCCGCCGCGCACTGGCTGCACCGCTACCTTGACCGCTACCCCGCCGGTCGTTTCACTGTCGAAGCGAAAGAAAGACTGGCCGGGGGGAACCGGCCGTGATCTCTATCAGGAAAGGAAAGCCTATGTCGAATAGCCATTGCAGACCCATATCAGTTGTCATGTGGACCGGCCTTGCTTGGTTGCTCATTCTTGCCCCGGCCTGCGCGCAGAGCGACCGGCCACACGGCGCCACCGATGCCGCGCAGGCGAAGGGCGATGCGGAAATGCCGGACGTGCCTATTCCCGTTGGCAACGATGCCGGCCACCCCGGCAACAGTGGCGCCGACGCCAGTCACCCGAGCCTGGATGGCTACTGGGATCTGGTCTCCACGTACGACAATGCAACGGGTACCGCCACACCTTTCGCCAGTGGGACCGCGGTGGTGCATTACAACGGTGGCGTGGTCGAGATCTACATGAACGACGGCGCAAACAAGGGCTGCGCCTCGAACACCTACACCGTGCAGGGAACCACCATCACCTACGCCTACGGCACCCCAAACTCGTTTACCGTCACCGACACCATGCTCAGGCTGACGAGTCCGCAAGCTGGAGGCACGTCGGCCGGCTACTCGGACTTCATACGCCTCGCAACGTTCAGCGCTGACGGCTACGGCACCTGCCAGAGTGCCAACAGTGGCGCCGACGCCGGTCAACCGAGCCTGGATGGCCACGTGGGACCGGCAGGAGCAGACGGCCCGGTTGCTCCTGCCGCCGACGCCAGTCGACCGAGCCTGGATGGCTACTGGGATGTCGTCTCCACGTCCAAAAAGGCAACGGGCACCACCACCCCTGTGGCCAGCGGCACCACCGTGGTGCATTTCAACGGTGGCGTGGTCGAGCTGTACAGCAACAACGCGGGAACCAAGACCTGCGGATCGAGCACCTACACCTTGCAGGGAACTACCATCACCTACGTCGGCGGCAACACAGACTCGCTAGCTGTCACCGACACGACGCTCAGGCTGACGACTCTGCAAGCCGGAGGCGCCTTCGGTAACATGCCGGGCGACTACTCGGACTTCATACGCCTCGCAACGTTCAACGCTGACGCATACGGCACGTGTGTGGGCGGCGCCAGTGGTGGCGCAGGCGGTGGCAGCGCAGTCGATGGAGCAGCGGGTAGCGGTGGGGCAGGGGGAACTGGCGGCGCCGGTGGCTCGAGCAAAGTGTGCAACGCCACCGACACGGCTGGCTGCCAGGCCCAGGTACCAGAGGGCTGCGGCGATGGAAAGAACAATCAGAATGGCATCGAGCAGTGTGACGACGGGAATGTCCTGCCCGGCGACGGGTGCAACGGCCTTTGCAGGGTCGAACCCTACTGGACCTGTCCTTCCGCGGGGCCTTGCCTGCGAACTGTCGTGTGCGGCGACGGCGCCATCGGCGCGGGCGAGGTGTGCGACGACGGCAACACGCTCGACACCGACGGCTGCAATTCCACCTGCACGATTCAGGATCCCGCCTATTTGTGTATCGCCGGACAACCTTGCGTCCGCGGCTCCCAGTTGGGTCGGTGCGGCGACGGCATCATCCAGCCGCCCGAGCAATGCGACGATGGGAACCTACTCAACAACGGCGACTACGGTGGCTGCGCCCCGAGCTGCATCTACGCTCCCCACTGCGGCGACGGCATCAAGAACGGACCCGAACGATGCGACGACGGCACCAATGACGGCTCATACGGCAGCTGCACCCCGCAATGCAAGCTGGCTCCTCACTGTGGCGATGGGATCGTCAACGGACCCGAGGAATGCGACCACGGCGACCAGAACGGCCTGGATGGCAAGTGCACGGCCTGGTGCAAGCAGATCGTCTACGTTCCCTCGTGATTGGCCGGCAGTACATCGGCTGGTGCAACGGTCTGCCAGACAAGACAGCGCACACCGTTAAGTTCGCAAAAGATGAACCATTCGGACGGCCGCCGGCTACTGAAGGCTGAAGATTCCGTTCATCGATCCAACTACGGGGAGAAACCCATGCAACGAGAGCACACAAGCCAACGTGGAAGAAGTCGACTCCTGGCGTCATTCCTGTGCGCCATCAGCCTCGGAATGCTGTTTCCTGCGTGCGACAATTCGGGCGGCGGGCAAAACAGCACCACGCCAAGTGGAGGCACGCCCTCCGGCGGAACCACGACCGCGTCCACGCCGACGCAAACTGGCGGCTCGACGTCAGCCGCAACGACAGAGGCCAGCACCGGCGGCGCCACCGTCACCGGTGGGCTGACCACCGAAGGCGGCTCGACTGTCGCTGGCGGGACCACGAGTCTGGGCGGGACCACGAGCGCAGCCGGGGCCACGAGTTTGGGCGGGACGACGAGGGCGGGCGGGGCCACGAGTTCGGGCGCGGCGGGAAACACCGGTGGCGCTTCGAGCGGTGGCGGCACGCGCGTAACAGGAGGCAGTCTCACGAGCGGCGGCTCCACCGCCCCTGGCGGGGCCACGGCCACAGGTGGATCGAGGCCAGCGGGCGGCGCGACGGGGGGAGCTGCTGGCGGCACCATGGCTACTGGTGGTAGCGGGACCACGGCCAGCGGCGGAAGAACGGGCGGCACGACGGCAACCGGGGGAAGGACAGGCGGGACCACGTCCACAGGCGGATCCACGGGTGCCGCCGGGACTACGTCCACCGGCGGAAGGAACCCGGCGATGCTAGCCCTGGTCAAGGCCATGTCCCCGGGTTGGAATCTGGGCAACTCCTTCGATGGTTCTCCAAACGTGACGAGCTGGGGAAACCCCGCGCCCAACCA
>PMBY01000488.1 GCA_003153875.1 Myxococcales bacterium
TCGCGGAATTTTCCCTCGGCAATCAGTCGTTCCAAATCTCGGTGGGTAGCCGAGATGAGACGCACGTCCACCTTGACCGTGTCCACGCCGCCCACCCGTTCGAACTCACGCTCCTGCAGGACACGCAGCAGCTTGACCTGGACGTCNNCCCTTCTCGTGACCGAACAGCTCGGATTCCAGAACCCCCGGCGCCAAGGCGGCGCAGTTCACGCGCACGAAGGGACGACTTTCGCGCGGGCTGTTGATGTGAATCGCGCGCGCCACCATCTCCTTGCCGGTGCCGGTTTCCCCGCGCAGCAGCACCGTGGCCGTGGTCTGCGCCACTTGTTCCACCTTGGCCAGCACCTGGCGCAGCGNNCGCCCACGATGGCGCCGAAGTTGAATGCGCTGTCGGCCTCGCGCGAGAGCACGCGCACGTACTGCGAAAGCTGATCCAGCAGGCGGCGATTCTCGCGCACCAGGTGGAAGCGCTCCACCGCGTGCATCAGGATTCCGCGCAGCTCCTTGCTGTCCCAGGGCTTGGTGATATAGCGATAGATGCGGCCCAGGCTAATGGACTCGATGAGCACATCCACGTCGGTGAAGGCCGTGACGATGATCCCCACGGCGTCGGGGCGGATGTCGCGCACGACGCGCAGCAGTTCTAGCCCAGTCATGCGCGGCATGCGCTGGTCGGTCACCACCACCGCCATGTCGTGGGCGCGCACCAGGTTCAGGGCCTCTTCCGCGCCCGAGGCCAGGTGCAGGGTGAAGGTCTTGCCAAAGGTGAAGCGGAACGCGTCCAGGTTGTCGCTCTCGTCATCGACCACCAGGATGGGGAACTTCGTCCATTCGATTTCGCCCACAGCCATGGCCCTGACGGTAGCATAAAGTCGAGAAACCGGGTGGACACGCACCGCCAAATTCACATGGGAACTGAGCTGCGCGCTTGGGGCGCCTTCGCGGTGGCCACGCTGGCCTTCGTGGCCTATGCCCTGGCTGCCGCGCCTGCTCCCTATTTTCTCGACTCGGCCGAGCTGGCAGCGGCGACCTTTGGCCTTGGGGTGGCGCATCCGCCGGGCGAAGTGACGGCCCTTTTGTGGGGGAAGTTCTTCGATCTGCTGCCGCTGGGCAACGTCGCTTTTCGCGCGGCACTCTCGCAAGCCGTGGCAGGCGCGCTGGCCGCGCTCCTGGTCTACGCCTTGAGCCTGGATGCGGCCGATTGGCTCGATCCCGAGGAGAAACTCAATCCGATCACGCGCGTACTGGCCGCCGCTGCCGTTGCCCTGATGTTCGCCTTTGCGCCCGGCGTGGTGATCGTGTGCAACCGGGCCGAGGTCTACGCCCTGCAAACAGCGCTGTCGCTGGCGGCGCTGTGGCTGGCCCTGCGCGCAGCACGCAGCCGCGATGCCCGGCCCGCTTTGCTAGCCGCAGTCCTCATAGGCCTGGGCGTGGCCAACCATTCCCTGCTCGCGGGATTGGTCGGCCTGGGGGCCGTGGTGGCGGCCCTGCCCTTGCTGGCCGAGAAACGCGGTCGCCTGATTGCTCTGGCGCTGCTGGCCTTCTTGGCCGGCATGGCGATCCACGCGTACCTGCCCCTGCGCGCGGCTGCGCTTTTCGGCGCACCCGATCACGGGGCGAACAACGTGGTGTGGGGTGACGCGCGTTCGCTCCGCGGTCTGTGGTGGGTGGTCTCGGCGCACACCTTCGCGGTCAAGCAAGCCGTGGTGCAAGGCCAAGCGACGCCCGAGGATCTGCCGTTTCTTCCCATGGAGGAGCTGGGCGAAGTCTTTGCCCTGCTCGCGCCGGCTGGCATCTACTTCTTGCTCCGGCGGGCGCGGTCGCGCGGACCAGGGCTGGCCTTGCTGGTGGCTGCGGCAGGTTCAATGGTTGCGGCACTCATTGGAGGTCTGGCCCCGGCCAATCCCGACAACCGCGGCTACCTGGGAGCTGCATTTGCGTTGGTGGCGGTCTTCTCCGGTGCTGCCATCTTGTTTGGTCTCACTGTGTTTCGCCTCACGCGCTTGCGCCCGATTCTGGCCGGGATGCTGCTCTTGCTCGCAATCAGCCGCTTTCCCCGCCCGAACCAGTACCCAGGTCTGCGGAACTCGACCGCGGGCGACGCGACGACCGGCCAATTGCTGGCGCATCTGCCGCCGCGAGCGGCCCTGCTGACCAACCACTTCGAGACCGCGTTCCTGGTCGGCTACCAGCGCTTGGTGGAAGCACGCCGGCCTGACGTGGCCTGGGCCCATCTCGCTTTTGTGGGCGGGCCTGGCTATGCCGAGCGGGTGTCGCTGGCCGAGCCCGACCTGGCGGCTAGCCTGCGGGCCTACCGCGAAGGGGGATTCTCCGTCGAAGCGTTGCGCAAGCTGGACGCACGCCGGCCGGTGCGCATCGAACCGGACATCGTGATAGAGCCGGCCTTGCGCAAACAACTTGTGCCCGCGGGGGAACTCTGGGCGCCATCTCTTGTCGGCGACTCAGCCCCAGACGCTCTGGCACCATGGATGCTGGCCGAAGCGAAGTCCGACCCGCAAGCCCGCGGCTACCTCAGCTGGCGTTCCTACATCGACGCGGTCTGGGCCTGCGACAAGCAAGCCTCCGAGCGCGTGCACCTGCGCTTCGCCGAATTGGAAGAGCTCATGCCCTCAGACGCCCGCTTCAAGGAGCTGAAGGCGCACTGCCGATTCTGAAATGAGCGTTCAATCCCCGGCGTCCATGTCCACGCCCACATCCCCTTCCGCGTCCGGGTTCAGATCCCCTTCCACGTCCATACTCATAGCCACGTCGACACTCCGCTCCACGTTCGTGTCCAGCCCCGCACCTGCGACGTCCCCAATCCCCGGTGGGGCATCGACGGCGTCCCCTGCAATCCGGGCATCGCTGGCATCAAGCAGGGAATCAGCCCCAGCCTCACTTGTTCCATCCATTGAAGCATCGGGCAGGTCAGCCCCCTCGTCCGGCGATACATCGGCGACGCTCTTGTCCGTCGCCACGTCCGCATAGTGACCATCTCGGCTCGGCGAGGCGCGATCGGCCGATTCGGTGTCCACACGGACCTTGTCCACCGGTGCTGCCAAATCGGCGCTCGTGGTCGAGGGTCTTTCTTTCGCCGCGTCGACCGTCCGCACATAGGCCGGATTGGACTCTCGACATCCTGCCCCCATCATCCCGAGGAGTATCGCCAGCGTCGCCCAGAGACTGTATTTTCGTTTCAAGCCAGACCTCCGTCGGCAAGGTTTTGAATATCCTACCAGCAATGATGTTCCGCGGGCCGGTTCCTTGTACAATGTCACTCTGATGTTGACCCTGGTGCGCCTTTGCACCCTCTTCTGCCTCAGCACGGTGCTTGCGTCCGAGGCCCATGCCCAGCCGGAGGCAAGCGGAACCCAAAGGGTGGCTGTGGTCCGTTTGGAGTTCGAGGGGAGGATTCCCAAAGCTCTTCAACAACTCTTTGCACACCGTCTGCTCGAAGGCCTGTCTGCGGTCCATTTCGAGGTGCTGTCGGAGGACGACGTCCAGAACAAGCTGGTCGGCCCCTGGCTGGCCCTGGCGAGCTGTCGGGATGCCTCCTGTTTCCCGGCCATGGCCTCCGCGCTGTCGGCGAGCTACCTCATTGGTGCCAAGGTCAGCGAAAGCAACAAGACCTACGTGGTGACCATGGACATCATCAACGGGCGGACCGGCGTCGTGCTGGCCAGCAACCGCGAGCGCTGTGAAACCTGCGGGGTTGAAGAGGCGGGCGAGAAGATGGGGTTAGCGGCCTCGGCGCTGCGCGAAAGGCTGGAAACCGTGGCGCGAGCGCCAGCCCGCTTTGTCGTCAGATCCCGCCCGGCATCCGCCACCGTGGAGATGGACGGCAAGATCGTCGGGGTCACGCCACTCGACGTCGAGCTGGCTGGCGGCGTTCACCACCTACGCTTGCTCATGCGCGGCTACGACACCCTGGAGCGGACTCTCACGGCGGTCGGTGGCGTGGACGAGGGCATGGACCTGGATCTGGTGGCAATCCCTTCGCACTTCCCCCATCGCACCGCGGGCCTGGCCACCCTGGCCGGTGGGGTGGTCTTGCTCGTCGGCGGCATCATCACGATGACTTTCGACCGTGAGGAGATCGGCTGCAGTGCCAGGGAGAAAGATCCCTACGGCCACTGTCCCTGGGTTCGTTCCACCAAGTGGTGGGGCGCGGCCATGGTGGGCATCGGCGCGGCGGCAGCCACCCTGGGCGGGGTCTTTCTCTACCTCGCACCACGCTCGGGCTCGACCACGCTGGGCGTGGGCCTGACCCGTACGTTCTAGATTTTCCCCAGTTTCGCCTGCGCGCGAGCGATGCGGGCCTTCACCCCCTCATCACGGGGCGATAGGGTCTGGGCGCGCTGATAGGATGCCAGGGCTTCATCGTAGCGCAGCAGCTTGAAGTAGGCGTCACCCAAGATGACTTGGTAGCGGGGCGTCTTGGGACGAAAGGCAACCGCCCGTCGGGCGTAGTCCAAGGCATCCACATAGCGGGCGCGTTCAAAGGCCACCTCGGCCAATCCGGCGACTGCCTCGGGATTCGCAGGGTCAGCGCGAACCGCGCGGTCGAAGGCGTCCTGGGCGCGATCCAAGTTGCCTTGCGCCAGGGCCTCCCGCCCTTCGCTGGCGGTGCGCGAGGCCCGAACATGGTCGCGTGATGACTCCTCGGCTGTCTCGACGCCGGCCTTCTTGCGTACGGGTTTGGCCGACTCAGGCGTGTTCTCAAGCGGCGGTTCGGTCTCTGCGGAAAGAGCGCTCTTCGCCCTTTCCTGCGCGACGAGATCTTTGGGATCAAGCTCGGACACGACCTGATAGTAGGGCCTGGCATCAGCGCGTTTTCCGCTGTCCCACTGCTCCTGCGCACGTCTGCGGAATTCATCCGACAAACGGGCAACCTGGGTTCCTTGCTTGTCTACTTCCAGCAGCTTGGCCAGGTGGGTCCGGGCCGCGGTGAAATGGCCGCTGATCATCGCTGCGAACAGGTTCGCGGCAGCGCTGCGAACTGGGTCTTCATGGGACGGTTTCAGCGCCGAGCCCGCTGTCTCTTCTCCCACGCGGTGGGAATCCGCGGCTTGCGCCACGCGCGCGCGCAGCTCGGTGTCGCCGGGAAGGAAGCGCAGGGCTTCGCGAAAACGCAGCTCTGCTAGGTCGGAAAGACCCGCTGCGAGGAGAGCATTGCCCAGACTGCGGAACTGATTGCCATAGATGCGGCGCAAAGAAGCGGCTCCCCCCGAAGTCGTGCCCAGGCGATGCGCCTCCTGCTCCGCCCCTTCGATGTTTCGCAGGGCGGATGCTTCGACCGGCTGAAAGTAGTGTTCGGCCTCAGCGGCAGCGGCGGCTTTGCGTAGAAATGGCGCCACAGTTTCAGCCTCGTCGGTCTTGGTGATCTCGACAAACACCGGCGTATACGCGACGATCTCCTTGGGCCGCCGCAGACCAAAGAACAGCGCCGCGCCCAACCCCAGGACAGCCACCAATCCGAGAACCAAGGCCAGTCGGCGCAGCCGGCGGGAGCGCGGAGACGGCATATGGTCGGCCAATTTCTTCCGCCAGGCTTCGTCCACATCGGGCAGTTCCAGGTCGTCCCACTCTGTCTGCACGCGCGCGGCGATCTGCGCATCGCAGAGCATGGCCTCTACCACCGCCATGGTCTGAGGCCGCCCCGCCGGATTCTTTTCCAGCATCTGCAGCACCAGCGTCTCAAGCTCCGCTGGGATCTTGGCCTCGGGCGCGCTCTGTCGCAGGGGCTGGGGCTTCTGCGTGAGGTGGTTAGCCACCGTGGTCATGACGTCCTTGTCCCAGAAGGGGCAGACCCCGGTCAGCATTTCGTAGGCCATGGCCCCGAGCGAATAGACGTCGCTGCGGTGGTCGTACGCCTTGCCGCGGATGCGTTCGGGAGCCAGGTAGTCAGGCGTACCGACCAACTTCTCCTCGGCGGGCCTGCCCTCGGGGGCAGGCTCGGCGCTGACCAGGCCGGCGATGCCGAAATCCACGACCTTGACCAGGTCGCGCCGGCGGTCCCTGGCGGCCAGCATGATGTTGTCAGGCTTCACATCCAGGTGAACGATGCCCTTGCCATGGGCCGCGCCCAGCGCCTTGCACACCTGGCGCAAGATCGCGATGCTTCGCTCGATCCCGATGCGCCGGTGCTGCTCTATCTCGGCGCGCAGGCTCGGCCCGTCGATGTACTCCATCACGAAGAAGACCTGGCCGTCCGGCAACTCGCCAAAGTCCGTGACGTCGCAGATGTTGGGATTGCCGATCTTCGAGGCCGCGCGGGCTTCTTGCCGAAAGCGTTCGATGGCCTTGGGGTCGCGCGCGCTGGCCGCGTGCAACGTCTTGAGGGCTACGCGCTTTTCCAGGTCCACGTGCTCGGCCAGATAGACCGCGCCCATGGCACCCGCGCCCACGCGGGTGATAATGCGATAGCGTGTGTTGGGGATTATCTCGCCCGGCGGCAGCATGGGTTGCATGCTGCCCGTCGTGGTGCGATTGCGTTGTGTGGAGGGTCGTTCCACGTAGCCCCCAAGTCATCGAAGCGCCGGAGATACTCACCGACAGCCAGGGTTCATGTTATCACGCCGCACCCACTTCGATGTAACCTGGCCCGGTGAAAAGCCGCGAACCCCGCCACAAGATCCTGCTCGCCGTCTTGCTGCTGCTGCCGTCGGCAGCGGCCTATGCGCTCCACTGGGCCATCTTCCGCAACGCCCACGACATCGTCTTCTACCTGCTGATGGACGTCGCCTTTCTGTTCGTGCAAGCGGTGATGGCCACCCTCGTCTTTGATCAGCTGCTCAATGCACGTGAACGCCAGGCAAATCGGAGAAAGCTGAACGTGGCCGTCGGCGTCTTCTTCAGTCACGTCGGCACCCCGCTGCTGCGGCTGCTCTCTGCTTTCGACGGTCGTGGGGAAGACGCGCGCAAACACCTCAGAGTGGACGGGGCTTGGACCGAAGCGCACTTTGCGAAAATGCAAACCGTGCTGCGAGGCCACGAACCAGCGATCGAGGCAGGCCGGGGCGATCTGGCGCTGTTGAAGATCACGCTTGAACGACAGCGCGACTTCTTGTTGCGTTTGCTTGAGAATCCCAATTTGCTCGAACACGAAACCCTGACCGAAATGCTGTGGTCGGTGTTCCACCTGGCTGACGAGCTGGCACATCGGCCCAGCGTGGCCAACTTGCCCGACGCGGATCGCACCCACCTGGAGAACGACATCAAGCGCGCCTATGACTGGCTCGTCAGGGAATGGCTGCGACACATGCAGCACCTCAAGGCCACCTACCCCTATCTCTTCTCGCTCGCCGTGCGGACCAATCCGTTCGACCCGGATGCGAAGGTGGAAGTTTCGTAGACGGCGACGCTAGCGGTTGTTCAGATCTCCTCCACCTACCGCTTGCGGCAGTGGCTTGCCGGTTATCCGGTAGTACAACGTTGCAGCTTCGGGGTAGCAGGATGAAAGCTTTCTGGGTCGACCTGAAACTCGCTCTAGATCAGAAAATTTGGTGTCTTTGCCGTTTCGCTCTATCCTACATATATCTACATGGCACGACATAGCCTTACAGAGTCGTGTTCCGCAACAGCAGCCGAGAACCCGGCGCGTCCCAAGCGCGCCGGGCAATCACTCCTTCTTCGCCCCATGGCGCGCGCCATGCGCATCGCCATGTTCGAACGTGAGGTGCGCGAGCGCCTTTCGCGCGCGGCGCTCGACGCCATCCTGGATCGAGCCGAGGTGATCTCCGAGGGGCAACGGGCGGAACGCAGCGGCAAGGATTCCTACCTCGGGTCGACCATGGTGACCGTCGACCTGGACAGCATGCAGGCCATACTGCGCGAGCACGGCGACGCCGGCACCGCGCAACGCCTGGCTGCGCTCCTGCGCGCTGACCTCACCATCAAGGCACGCATGGATGCCCTCGCCTGCCGCGAGGTGTTGCGCGTGACCAACACGCGACCCAAAGGCGTGCGCACCGAGATCCAGATTCGCGCGCAAGGTTCGCGCGTGTTCATCGAC
>PMBY01000025.1 GCA_003153875.1 Myxococcales bacterium
AGCGTCTGCCTGTCAGGCGGAGAGGTGTTCACCCGATCCGATCTGTGGGCGCTCATCGACCGCGCGATCGAAAACCGGACGCGCTACTCGCTGCTCAGCAACGGAACCCTGGTGGACGACGCCATCGTGGCGCGGCTGCTGGAACGCCGGACCCGCCTGGACAGCATCCAGGTCTCCATCGACGGCTCCTGCGCCGAGATCCACGATGCCTCGCGCGGCCGCGGATCCTTCGAAAAGGCGCTGCGCGGGCTTCGCCTGCTCAAGCAGGCGGGCCTGCCGGTCACCAGCCGGGTCACCATCAACCGCCACAACGTCGGCGATCTCGAACGCATCGCCGAGTTGCTTCTGGACGACGTCGGGCTGCGCAGCTTCGGCACCAACGATGCCATCGAGATGGGTTCCTGCCGCCATGCCGACAACATCCGGCTTCCGCCCGAGCTGGAACGCGCCGCCATGCTGACCCTGGCCCGTCTCGATCAACGCTACCCAGGCCGCGTGACCGCCCTTGCCGGCTCGCTGGCCCGCTGGCGCATGTTTCACGCCATGGAAACCGCACGCTTCGCGGGTGGCGCGCGCACCTCGCTCATGGGTCGCCTGACTGCCTGTGGTTGCATCTTCGAAAAGCTCGCGGTCAACCACGACGGGACCATCACCCCTTGCAACATGCTGGCGACCATGGTGATAGGCCGCATCGGCGAAACCCCCATCCGCGACATCTGGCGCAGCCACCCGCACCTGCGCGCCCTGCGCGAGCGGCGCCAGATCCCGATGGACGACGTGGCCGAGTGCAAGGGCTGCGAGTGGACGGCTTTCTGCAACGGAAGCTGCCCGGCGGTGCAGTTCGGGCTCACCGGCTCACTGCACAGACCCGATCCGGCGGACTGCTACCGGCGTTTCGTGGCGGAGGTTGGCCATGTCCCAGCCCTGTGAGCCGCTCGCCCCCTCGCCCAGCCCCGACGGGGTTTTGGAAACGGATCGACGCCCTCACCCTGAACGGCGTGCCTCTCAGACCCCGCCGCTGGCCGAGATCTACCTGTACCTCGCCGGCACCTGCAACCTGCGCTGCCGCCACTGCTGGATCGATCCTGGCTTCGGGACCGAGTCGCAGCGCTTTCTGCCCTGGTCCGAGCTGCGCAAGATCTTCGTGCAGGCGCAGGAGTTGGGCCTACGCGCGGTCAAGCTGACCGGCGGCGAGCCGTTCATGCACCCCGAGATTCTCGACATCCTGCGCGGGCTGCGCCAGATGGGCTTGAAGCTGCGCATGGAGAGCAACGGCACGCTCATCGGGGCCGAGCAGGCCGAGGTGCTGCGCGAGACCGGCACCGACGTGTCGATCTCGCTCGACGGCCCCACGGCAAAGCTGCACGACGAGCTGCGCGGGGTGCCGGGTGCGTTCGACCGGGCCCTGCGTGGCGTGGAAAGCCTGACCAAACAGGGCTGGTCGCCGTTCCAGATCATCGCCTGCCTCCATCGAGGCACGCGGCCGGTGCTGGCAGACATGGTGCGGCTCACGGAAGACCTGGGCGCAGGCAGCTTGAAGATCAACGTGGTGAACTCGATGGGCCGCTCGGTCGAGATGGAACGACAGGGCGAGCTGCTCTCGGTCGCCGAGGTGCTGGACACCTATCGCGGCTTGACGTCGTCGATTCCCGAGGGGACCAAGATACGAGTGTTCTTCGACGTGCCGCCAGCTTTCAAGTCTCTCGCCGAGCTTCGCGCTCAGGCGGCCTGTAGCTGCGGCATCCTCAACATCTTGGGCATACTGAGCACAGGCCACGCCAGCCTGTGCGGCATCGGCGAGCGCGTCGCGGCCCTGGATTTCGGCAACCCGCTCGAGGTTGGACTGCGCACCATCTGGGAGAGCAACCCCACGCTGCTCGACATTCGCGAGCACCTGCCCGACGCTTTGGGTGGCGTGTGCGGCAGGTGCGTGTTTCGCCGGCAGTGCATGGGCAAGTGCCTGGCGCACACCTACTGGGCCACTGGCGATCTCTTTGGGGGCTTCCAGTTCTGCCAGCAGGCCCTTGACGCCGGGCTGTTCCCGGCCAAGCGCCTGTTGCGGCCGCGCAGCCAGCCCGGCGCCCGGGAGGTTGCGCCGTGATGCAGATGCTCGTGCGCGGCAGCAGCATGCGGCCTTGCCTGCGGCCTGGGAGCTTGACGGCGGTCGAGAAGGTCGAGCCGGAGGACATCCGGGTAGGGAACGTCATCGTTTTTCAGGACAACAATGGACAGCCGGTCATGCACCGGGTGATCTCCACGCGCAGCGGGATCGTAACCCAGGGCGACAACCTGTCCAGCCCCGATGGTGTGGTGTCTGCCCAGCGCATTGTCGGCAAGGTGGTGGCACGGTGGAGGAAGCACCAGTTGCGCGGCATCTCCCGGGCTGAGGAGCGCCTCTGGCTTTACGCTGCCCGCCCATTGCGGCGACTGCGCGGCCTCTTGCGGCTAGGCGCCAGGCTGGTGGCGCCCCTGGTCGGCGCTGCTGTCCCATTGCGCACGGTTCGCTTCGCGGCCACCGACGGCGGCGAGACCGTGAGGCTCTATCTCTTGAAAAAGCTCGTGGCTTGGCGCAAGATCCCGCCCTACGGGGACGCCATGTGGATCCATCCGGTCTTCAAGAACACTGCCGTCGAGCGCCGGCTTCGAGCCGTCGGCGCAGGCACACGCGTGCGTAGCCTGCCGGCTTCGCCGGCAGCGCAGCATCGCGGGAGGGTTTGGCGAGGCCGAGCGAAGCGAGCGGGGTGGGTGTGGCCGTGGGGGGCCGAAGGGCGAAGCGAACCCTCTCAGGGTTCCCATCAAAAGGATCGGCCGTGAAGCCGGGCTGCCCCATCGCCAGCCCCGAGATCGCCGTGGACCAGGAAGACGACGGAGCCTTGCTCTTTCACCCCGAGAGCGGCGAGGTGCAGATTCTAAATACCACCGGCGCCTTTCTCTTCGGCCTGCTCGATGGTTCGCACTCGCGCGAAGATCTGGTAGAGTGCCTAATGCACCAGTATGATATAGGAAATCGCGAGGCAGCCGAGAAAGACGTGGACGAATTCCTGACTGCGTTGAAGGGCAAGAGCCTGGTGGGCGACGCTGTGTGACCCGGCAGGCATCAGGGAGAACGAGATGAAACGACCCTACGAAAAACCAACCCTCACCGACCTGTCCTTGCCAACGGCTCGGGCTGGCTGGCTGTCAGGGGACGGCAAAGCGAGTCCGCAGGGTACCTGCTTCCATGGCGACTTGGCTGGAGGCGCGGGTGGAAACTGCGGTCCTGGTGGCAGCCCCGGTGCCTCGGGCGGGTGCAACAGCGGAACCTCGGCCAGCCCGACCAACTACTGCCTTACCGGCACGGCCGTCCAGGATCCGCACAATTAGCCGTGCTGGACGCGACCCTGGAGGTAGCTTGTCGCCGCCTCGACCTGCGAGATCCATCGCCGTATCGTTCGCTGCTCGACGATCCCGCCTATCTCCCCTTTGTCGCGCAGCCGTGCCGGCCCGATGGGTGCCTTCACCTCGTGCAGGTGGAGGCCTCCGAACTGGATCCGGCTTGGGCGGAGATCGGCGAACGCAGGGGCAAGCCGTTTGCCGAACACCCCATTCTCAACTGTCCCATCGTCGAGCAGCGCTACCGGTCGCGCCGGGGGAATGAGTTGCTTCTGCTCGGGCCGGCGATGGTCAGCTTTCTCGATCCATCGACCTGGACCATGGAGTGCTTCACCTTCAAGCCCTTCGATGCCGTCCCCATCGCGCGCGTCCAACTCGTGTGTCTGCTGAGTTCGCTGCTGGCAGCGACCCAGGGCTTGCTTCTACACGGCTCGGGTTTCGTCATCGATGGCGTGGCTGCGGCGGTCATCGGGCCGAGCGAAGCGGGCAAGACTACGGCCGCCCGGCTGGTGCAAGGTGACCGGCTCCTCTCGGATGACGTGGTCGCGGTGACGGATCTCGACGGCCAGCCACAGCTTCATGCGACTCCCTTCGGTCGCGAGTCCGACGGCGTTGGTTCGGCGCCGTTGCGCGCGATCTTCTTTCCGCGCAAACAGTCCGGGTTTTCCCTGCAACCGCTCACCGCCCGAGAGGCTCTGATCCGAGGCGCGGCAGAGCAGGCGGACACCTTCCAGGGCGTGTTCGCGCCCTACGACGGCATGTCCATCAGGAACCTCGGCCGCCTCCTCCACAAGGTGCCTGCTTACGAACTCGGCTTCTCCCTCGATGGCATCGATCGCGAAGCCATCCGCCGTGTGCTGTCGGGATCTTGAAGGCTTACCGGCCGGCGAGGCGCTCGAGAATCCACAGCAGCCGGTGCAGCTTGACGGCATCCGTGCGCTGCGAACCTGATGGCTTGGTCGCGTCGCGCGCTTGCGAGAGGGTCAAGGCGCCCGCGGTGGTATCAATGACTGCGGCCTCTTATGACGGGCTCGCTGCAAGCCTTCTGAGTTCTCACACTGGACCTTCCACGTCCAGTGCTGTCGGCGCCAGCTCGCCCGCTAGATCGGGTTCAGCGGCCCTGGCGTGAAGGTGGTATCGTCGCTGGAAAAGCAGCCTAATGTTTCGAGAGCAGCAGAGTTGCTTGCCGAGGAAACCGTCCCGCGGGTCAACACTAGGACGCCGCCGCCGGTTTCCACGATCGTAAGTTGGTCCCCTTCTAGGGTGAACGTAACCGTGCTCGTCGGATTCGGGTCGGGACACGTGCTTTTCGTGTCGACTGTTGTGAGCTGGTTCCCCGTCGCCGAGTATGTCCCGACGTAGGTTTGCATCACCTCCACATTCCCGCTGCCACATAGCAGATCCTGCTCGAAGGCCGAGCCTTTGAATGTAACCACATATGTGCACGGCGTGTTCGCGCCCGTGGATGGGTAGTTGGCCATCGACAGGTCAAGGCCCCATGTCCCTTCGATGTCCCCGCCGCCCCCGCAGCCGCAGAGGGACACCGCGAACAACAGAACCACGATGCTTCTCATGGCTACCAAAATAGGCCGACACTCCAAGGCGCACAACCCCCAACACCCTAGACAAGCGCTCAGCCGCCTTCCGTGACAGCCCTTGCGAGACTGCTTGGCCTTCAGCCGGGGCGTAGGCATGGACAGCGCGTCGGTATCCATACCGTCCCGGGCGGCGTCGGGTGTCTTGTCGCGTTTCGCGGTCGCACCCTCCCTGCGCGCCGACCACGATCCACTGCGCAGCCCGACGTTCACATGGGATAGATACGGCGCGAACGGCCGCTACCGGCCGGACAGGCGATCCAGGATCCACAGCAGCCGGTGCAGCTTCACGGCATCCGTGCGCCGCAGACCTGATGGCTTGGTCGCGTCGCCTGGTCGCAAGAGGGCCAGCGCGCTCGGGCCGGCTGCGTGCTGGGGGTTGTACACGACATCCGGCGGAAACTCGGCAGCCGGGATCCTGCTCTGGCTGTCGCGCAGGGAAACCAGCCAGCTTCGCGTCTGGCTTGGCACAAAGGGCAGGGGAGCCTCCATGCTGGCCAGCCGCGCGACCAGCGGCGCGCTGAAGCTGGTGCCGTCCTGGGGCAGCAGCCAGTTGCCGGGCAGGGGAGCGATAATCGCCTGGCCGGGCGCCAGCACATCCACGCACAGGCCGTGGTTGGAGAAACTCGCCAGCGCGCCGTCGACGCCGTAGGCTCCCACCAGCATGTGAGTGGGATCGCCCTGCTTGCAATCAGCAGAGTCGGCCGGGCTGTCGACCTCGACACCCGCGTTCCCGGCGGACTGGACCGAGAGGGCACTGGGGTGGGCTTGCGCCGCATTCTGTTCCTGGTCCAGTTCCGTCAGCCGCGCCTGC
>PMBY01000490.1:0-1392 GCA_003153875.1 Myxococcales bacterium
CGATTGCGTGCAAAACTCTGTCGTGGTAAGAAGCTTCGTCATTAGCAGGCACACCCCAAAGTTCGTGGGCGGGCCATCGAGCCCGCCTTTTTTTTGTCCAACGAAACCCGACAACACAACCGCAAAGAATGCGCACTGAATCCCACGTGCTCTGGCAGCTAGTCGAACCCCCGATTCAGGGGGCGGGACTGGATCTGATCGAGCTGCAGTGGAATCGCGAAGGCGAGGGGTGGGTTCTGCGCGTGTTCATCGACCGACCCGAGCCACCGCACCTACCGGGCGCGAGTGAACCGCCGGCGGACGTTCTGCCTCGAATCGCGGTGAGCCATGAGGACTGCGAGCGCGTCAGCCGGGATCTGTCAGCGGCCCTGGATGTCGCCGACGTGATTCATCACACCTACAAGCTCGAGGTCAGCTCGCCGGGCATCGACCGTCCCTTGCGCCGCGAGCAGGACTTCCGGCGCTTTTCCGGTCAACAGGTAAAGATTCGCAGTAGCGAACCAACCGAGGGACGGCGGAACTTTTCCGGTGTGCTTCGCGGAGCGCAGAATGGCCAGGTCGAGGTCGATTGTGACGGCAAGGTGTACAACCTGCCCATCGCGACCATCGTGCGAGCCAACCTGGTTCCGGACTGGGCCGCCGAGTTTCGCCGGCAAGCGGGCGGTGGCGAAGGTGGGCATCAGCCACCTGAGCCAGAGCGGGAGGGGGCCAGGGAACATCCCCATGGCCACAGCAAGACAGGGCGCGACGAGACCGTTGCGTCCCATGCGCCAGACAGGAGTGCGTCATGAGCGAAGGGACGAGCCTGAGTCAGGTCATCGATCAGGTTTCGAAAGACAAGAATATCGAGCGCAAGATCCTGGTCGAAGCCCTCGAGTCGGCGATCCTGACCGCGGCCAAGCGCGCCTTTGGCGAAGAGCGCGAGATGGAGGCCAAGTTCAACGACGCCACGGGACGGGTCGATCTGTTCCAGATCATCATCGTGGCCGACCCGGTGTCCATTCCGGCCAAGGAGATCTCGCTCGACGAAGCCAAGCAGTTCAATCTGCAGGCCGACGTGGGCGACGAGCTGCTGTTCCAAATCTTCTTCGACGAGAAGGATCAGGCGCGGGCCGAGGAACAGGACGCCAAGTACGGGGCCTTGCTCAAGCTCAACCGGGCCTGGAAGACCTTCGGTCGCTTCGCCGCGCAAACCGCCAAGCAGGTCATCCTGCAGCGGGTGCGCGAAGCCGAACGCGACAACGTGTTCAATCAGTACCGCGACAAGAAGGGCGAGCTGATCTCGGGAATCGTGCGGCGCTTTGAACGCGGCAGCATCATCGTCGATCTGGGTGGTGCCGAGGCGGTGCTGCCGGTGCGCGAGCAAGTGCCGCGCGAGTCGTTCCGGGCGGG
>PMBY01000490.1:1399-7424 GCA_003153875.1 Myxococcales bacterium
GACAAGATCGTGCGGGTTGAGGCCTCGGCGCGCGAGCCGGGCGCCCGCTCGAAGATCGCGGTCAGCTCGCGCGATCGCGACGTGGATCCAGTGGGCGCCTGCGTGGGCATGAAGGGCTCACGGGTGCAGGCGGTGGTGCAGGAATTGCGTGGCGAGAAGATCGACATCGTGCCCTACGACAACGACCCGGCTCGCTTCGTGTGTAACGCCATTGCGCCGGCCCAGGTTTCGCGCGTGATGATCGACGCCTCCAACCACACCATGGAGTTGGTGGTGGCCGACGACAAGCTTTCCTTGGCCATCGGCAAGAAGGGTCAGAACGTGCGCCTCGCCTCGCAGCTCACTAACTGGCGCATCGACATCCACTCGGAAACCAAGATGCGCGAGGCGGAGGAGCGGGCGCGGGCTTCGCTCACCGCCGTCGAGGGGGCCACGCCGGAAATTCTCGAGGCGCTGCTGCGCGCGGGGTGGGGCTCGGCCGATGCCCTGGCCCGGGCCGGGGTGGAAGAACTGGCCACCTTGCCTGGGGTGGACAGCCTCGAAGCGGCGGCTCGCCTGATCGCGGCGGCCAGCCGGGCGGCAGCGCTGGAGGAGCAGCATCGTGCTGAGGAGCGGGCGCGCGCTCAGGCGGCAGCGGTAGCGGCAGCGGCAGCACCGACACCCGAAGTGGTGGCATCTGAGGAGAGGACCTAGCGGAAGCGGAAGACCATGGGGCGCATTTCCGAAAGAACTTGCATTGGTTGTCGGCGCGTCGTCCCGGCCAGCGAACTGGTTCGCTTGGCAGCGCCCGACGGCCGCGTGGCGCTGGCCATCCGGCGAGGCGGGGCCGTGATGCCGCGGCAGGGGCGCGGGGCCTGGCTGCATCCCACACCAGAATGTTTGAGCGCGGCGGTCAAGCAGCGGGCGTTCGGCCGGGCTTTCCGGGGTAAGGTGGACGGGCTGGACCCGGTTCGGCTTCTGAGCGAGGTGAGCGCGGCGCTTGGGGCTTCGTCCCACGAGCAGGGTGAATCACTATGATGAGCGGATATGAACGCAGAGATCTCGGCTCAGAGCCGGCGGGCACAGCGGTGTCCGCGGCGAAGATCCGCGTCTACGAACTGGCCAAAGAGATTGGCATGGCCCCCAAGGATCTGGTTGCCAAGGCTCGCACCCTGGGCATCGAGGTAGCCAACCACATGTCGAACCTGGCCGGCGCCGATGTCGACCGGGTCCGGCGAGCGATTGAGCGCGAACGTCAGGAAAGCCTGGTCGAAGAACGTCTGAGCGACACCGTGATCCGGCGGCGGTCGCGTACCGCTCCGGCGGGGGCCGGCCGTCCAGCAGCTGCGCGGCCTGCTGCTCCGCCCGCGGCGCCGCCGCCGTCTTTGCGGGAGACACCGTCTCCTGCACCTTTGCCGGAGCCACCTTCCGGGGGCACGCCGGTATCCGCACCCAGTGAGCCGGAAGCGCCGGCGTTCGCAGCAGAGGCTCACATCCCGGCGGCGAGCGAGGCGACCACAGAAGCGCCGTCGGCCGTGGCTGAAGAGCTCGCCGGTGCTACCCCGGCCGAGGTCGCGGCCGAGGCGGAGACTGAACCTATCTTGCCGTCGGGCGAGGCCAAGCCGCTGACGCAAGTCCAGGTGCCGGTGAAGATTCCGCAACCGGTGGTGACCGGTTCGGCCGCCACCGGGCAGTTCATCCAATTGCCGGGGCTGGGCGCGCGCGAGGTCGGCGTTCCCAAGATCGAGATCAAGGATCGTGACGAGGAACTGCGGCGCATGGGCCGCGGCAGCCTGGTTTCGCGCGGTCCGGGTGGCCGCGATTGGCGCGCGCCGGGTGCTCCCGGACAGCGGCCGGGAGGGCCGCCCCGCAAGAAGGTCGCGATGGCCGGCAAGAAACTCAAGCAGACGCTCATCACGACGCCTGCGGAGCATAAGCGTGTCATCCGCATGGGCGAGACCATCGGGGTGGCCGACTTGGCCCAGAAGATGGGCGTCAAGGGCAACGAGGTGGTCAAGAAGCTTTGGGCGCTGGGCATGATGGGCGTGAACATCAACCANNAGAACATCGAGCTCGACGCCGCCAGCCTGATCGCCACCGAGTTCGGCTATCAGGTCGAGTCCACCGCCTTCAACGAAGAAGAGGTCATTTCCGAGGGCCAGTTGGACGACAACCCCGAGGATCTGGTGCCGCGTGCTCCGGTGGTGACCGTCATGGGCCACGTGGACCACGGCAAGACATCTCTGCTCGATGCGATTCGCAAGGCCAACGTGGCGGGCGGTGAGGCCGGTGGCATCACCCAGCACATCGGGGCCTATCGCGTTCACACCCCACAAGGCGACGTAGTGTTCCTGGATACGCCCGGCCATGAGGCCTTTACCGCCATGCGCGCGCGCGGCGCCCAGATGACGGACATCGTGGTCATCGTGGTCGCGGCCGAAGAAGGGCCCATGCCGCAAACCATTGAGGCCATCAAGCACGCCCAGGCGGCCGGGGTACCCATCCTGGTGGCCATCAACAAGATCGACAAGCCCGGCGCCAACCCGGCCATGGTTCGCACCCGCCTGATGGAGCAGCAACTGGTCTCGGAGGAGATGGGCGGCGAGACCATCTTCGTCGAGGTTTCTGCGAAGACCAAGCAAGGCATCGACCGGCTGCTGGAAATGCTGGCGTTGCAGGCCGAGGTGCTGGAACTCAAGTCCAATCCCAAGAAGGCGGCCAAGGGTCACGTGGTCGAGGCGCGCCTGGATCGCTCTCGCGGCGCCATCGCGACGGTGTTGGTCGAAGAAGGCACCTTGCGGACGGGCGACCTGGTGGTAGCTGGCGAGGCCTATGGAAAGCTTCGCGCCATGCTGGGGGACAAGGGCCAGAACATCACCGAGGCTCCGCCCTCCACGCCGGTCGAGCTGCTCGGCCTGGACGGTGTCCCCGACGCGGGCGAGATATTCAACGTCGTCACCGACGAAAAATCGGCCAAGGCGCTGGTCGAACACCGGCGCGAGCAGCGCAAGCGCAAGGAGGCCAGCGGCACCACGCGCGTGTCGCTGGAGAACATCCTCGAGAAGATCAGGTTGGGCGAGGTCAAAGAGGTGCGCATCGTGCTCAAGGCCGATGTGCAGGGTTCGGTCGAGGCCATTTCCAATGCTTTGCGGAACCTGTCCACGCCCACGGTAGGGGTGAATGTGCTCTCGGCCGGGGTAGGCGGCATCACCGAGTCCGACGTGACCCTGGCCAAGGCGTCCGCGGCCATCGTGGTCGGCTTCAACGTGCGGCCCGCAGGCAAGTCGCGCGCACTGGCCGATCAGGAGGGCGTGGATATCAAGCTCTACCAGATCATCTACGACGCCATCGACGACGTGAAGAAGGCCATGGTGGGCATGCTCTCGCCGGTGAGCAAAGAGAAGATCCTGGGCCGGGCCGAGGTGCGCCAGGTGTTCCACATCACCAAGGCGGGTACCGTGGCCGGTTGCACGGTGGTCGAGGGCAAGGTCACGCGCCGGTCCCATGTGCGCCTGATTCGCGATTCGGTGGTGGTCCACACCGGCCGCTTGAGCTCGCTGCGCCGATTCAAGGAGGACGCCAGTGAGGTCACCCACGGCTACGAGTGCGGCATCGGCATCGAAAACTACGGCGACGTCAAAGAGGGCGACATCATCGAGGCCTTCGAGGTGGAGTCCATTGCAGCGGTCTTGGACCAGCCCACCTCCGCACCGCCGACGCGAAAGGGGTAGAGGTCTTTTCCACCGGCATGACCGTTGGTATCGCCCGCATCACGCTCTTCGTTCCGGAGAGCCATTCCCTGAAGGAGAAGCGGATGGTTCTGCGGCGGGTGAAGGATCGCGTGCGCAACAAGTTCAATGTCGCCATCGCCGAGGTGGACGAAAACGATGTCTGGCAACGGGGTGTGCTGGGCTTGACCTTGCTGGGCAACGACCGCCGCTTCGTGGAATCGGCGCTGGATGAGGTGGTGCGCTTCGTGCGNNCCCCTGGCGGAAAACGACCTGGGGTGGAAGGGATAGGGGTGAGTCAGCGAGCGGAAAAGGTCGCGGGCGAGATCCGCGAGGTCATCGGCGAGATGCTGGTGCGCGGGGCCATCAAGGATCCGCGCGTACGCGACGCAGGCCTCATTACCATCACCTACGTTCGCATCACCGGAGATCTGCGCCAGGCGCGCGTGTTCTTCACGGCACACGGCGCAGACGACGCGGCCGCGGAGAAGGTGCGCGTGGGCTTGCAGAGCGCGGCCGGATTCATGCGGCGGCAGGTGGGCGAGCGCTTGCGACTCAAGGTCACGCCCGGGCTGGACTTCGAAGTCGACCGTGTGTTGGACCAGGAGGCCCATATCGAGCAGCTCCTGCGAGAGGTGGCCAAGAAAGAGTGAGCGTTCTCGTCGTCGACAAGCCGGTCGGCCCCACATCCTTTGCGGTGCTCAGGAGGGTACGCCGTGCGCTCATGCGCGCCGGCAGCGGGACCGAGCGCGCGCCCAAGCTGGGCCACGGCGGGACGCTCGACCCCATGGCATCGGGGGTGCTGCCGGTGTGCGTGGGCGAGGCCACCAAGGTCATTCCTTTCCTGCTCGATGCCGACAAGGAATACCTGGCTGCCGTGCGTTTCGGTGTCGAGACCGACACCCTGGATGCCACCGGGCAGGTGGTGTCCGAGAAGGCGGTTGGCAACCTGGACGCCGCTCGCGTAGAGGCGGCCCTGGCAGGCTTTCGCGGCGCCATCGAACAGGTGCCGCCGATGTTTTCGGCGCTCAAACACCACGGCCAGCCGCTTTATCGCTACGCACGCGCCGGACAGACAATCGCCAGGCCGCCCCGGCACGTGAAGGTACACGAACTTGTGCTGCTGGCCTTCGAGCCACCCGATCGAGCCCGCCTGCGCATCCGCTGTTCAAAAGGCACGTACATTCGCTCGCTCGCCGCGGACCTGGGCCGTGACCTGGGCGTGGGCGCGCACCTGACCGAGCTGCGCCGAACGGCTTCGGGGCCATTTGGCCTGGCGCAAGCCCTATCCCTCGAAGCCATCGACGCCTGCATCGAGGAGGGGCGCGCGTTGCCCTTCGTCTCACTGCGTGAGGCGCTGGCCCAGCTTCCGGCCGTGACCGTCGGAGATACGCTGGCTGTGCGTCTGGCTCGCGGCCAGCGCGTGCAGTGGGAGGAATTCGGCCCTGGCGCGGCCGAGCGTGGGCCCCTTTGCGTCCTGCTTCCGTCGGAAGTCGTGGTGGCCGTGGTGGATCGAAACGCTGAGGGGGCTGTGCGCATTCTACGGGTGTTTAACGTCGGTTGACTCTCGGCGCGCAATGTAGGAAATTAGGCCCAGAGAAAAAGACGAAAGTTAAAGAAAAGAGCGTGATTGCATGGCGCTAGCCGCAGTTAAGAAAGCAGAAGTTGTCAAGAAGTACGCCCGGGGTCCGGCTGACACTGGATCCCCTGAAGTCCAGATAGCCCTATTGTCTGAGCGTATCGCGTATCTGACCGAGCATTTCCGCGAGCATTCCAAGGACCACCATTCACGTCGTGGTCTGCTCATGCTGGTCGGACAGCGACGCCGGCTGCTCGACTATCTGAAGAAAAAGAACGTCAAGCGTTACCGAGACGTGATCGTGTCGCTCGGTATTCGCAAGTAGGCCCGAAGTTTTTCCAGTATGGACGGCGGGCGTGCGTGATGCATCGCCCGCCACTTAAACAGAGGGCCCCGGTGCTTGCGTTCATCCTTCTTCCCGCTGGTTCGACGTGCGCCTTGCGTTCGGTGCAGATTCGATCCGGACCCGCGAGATGAGGGACGAAGCCACAGGGGCCGCTAGAGAGGAGCAGTGAAATGTTTGTACGTGAAGGCGTGTCCCTAGGTGGCAAGGAGCTTAGCATCGAGGTCGGCCGCATGGCCAAGCAGGCCGACGGGGCCGTGGTGGTGCGCTACGGCGACTCCATGGTGCTGGTCACGGCGGTAGGAGCCGCCACGGTGAGGCCCGGCATCGATTTCATGCCCCTGACCGTCGACTATCTCGAGAAGACGTCAGCCGCGGGCAAGATCCCGGGCGGCT
>PMBY01000296.1:0-13598 GCA_003153875.1 Myxococcales bacterium
CGTGGGCGGCAAGTCAACCGGGTTCACACACCCCGAGAGGTCGAAGATCGTGAACTCCAGCGCCTTCTCCTGCGGCGAAAGCGCGGTGCGGGTGGCGCAGCAGCCGGGGAATACGTTGCCTGCGCTGGTGTCTGGATCTCCCGGGAATCCCGTGGATGCGGAATCGCTCACATGCAGGGCGGTGTAGACGAACTTCCCGCACTGAGCGGATTCGGCAGCGCCGATGGGCGTGTTGAAGGAGAAGTAGTGTGTGTATTTCGCCGCTGCACCTGTGACGCCCGCGTCCGCAGGCGGCACGCCCGCGTCTGTGTTCACGGGTTCGAAAATCCATCGCTGCGAGGGTGGTTTGATTTGATCGATGGCGGTGAGCTTCACTGCGCTTGACAATGTCAGGTGTCCGGGGTTTGCAGTTGCGCCGACATTGAACAGCCAGCTAGCAAACGCGATGCCCTTGGGGAATGATTGATCGATGAGGGTGTCTCTTGCAGACGATCCGATTACGTCGGTGCCCGTGTTCCAGGTGGCCACTTCCTGTCCGAAGACCGAAGGGTAGCCGGTGAAGGATTTGATCCACGCCCAGTGATAGTGCTCGGCGAATACGCGTCCACCGGCGTTGACGTAGTTCTTCAGCAGAGTGACCGCAGTCGGGTTCGGTATGAAGCCCAGGCCCCCGGAAGAAGCGGGGTCGACTTGGGCGCCACCACAGTTGAGCAGAATGACGTCGTACTTGTTCAAATTGTTCGGATCGTTCCAGAGAGTCGTCGTTGCGTCGGGGAGTGTTCCTGTGATTCCCGATATCTGGTTGCAAGTGTCGGAGCTCTTGGACTGATTGTACAGGCGGACCGAACCCGTGGTGCTGCCGGGCAGGGTGAATTCAGACGCGTCGACACCTATCCGGCGAAGCAAGCAGTGCAGGCGCTCGTCGGTGGTAGGCGTATTATTGGTATTTTGAGCGTGCCCCGCCGTTATGGCGATCTTGGGAATACTGGCGTACTGCCCATTGTTGTCCCCATCGTGGATATTCCTGGGCAGGCGCAACAGGGTCACCGGCTTGGTCTCCGTAATCGGATTGTCCCCACACTTGTTGGTGAGCATCGACTTGGGGATCGTGATCTGGCGGCGCCACTTGCCGAGTTGCATGACCAGCGGGAAATCCACGCCCCAGGGCACGTTGTTGAGCACAAAGTGCCCATTGGCATCGGTCAGCGCCGAGGCGATCGGTTGGCCTGATACCTGGCCGTCGCAGGTCGAACAGGTCACCCCCGTGGGGATCGGGTCCAACGCCGCATTGGGAATGGACACAATCACATTGTAAAGCTGGTTGTAGCCCGCGGGGTCGTACACTGTACCGCTGATGCTGGTGGTGGCCGTGCCGCTGCAGCGTACGCGATTCAGGCACAGTCCGCCGCAGGGTTCGCAAACATTGGGCGTCACGGCCCCGCAGGGTGTTCCGTTCGCGCAGGTCGCTGCACAGCTCAGCGTCCCGCCGCACGCGTCCCCAACATCGCCGCAGTACTGCTGGACACCGCTGGCATTGGTGCAACTGACCTTCTGGCAGCCCGGTCCACCCACGCACACGTTGTTGCCGCCACACACCCAGCCGCTGCCAGCAGCCGAGCAATCCGTGCCGCACGCGAGCGAGTTGCCGCAGCCGTCGCCCACGGTTCCGCAATACTGGCCACCTGAGGCCGGGTTGCAGGTGAGCGAGGTGCACACGCCTGGCGGTCCCTTGCACATGTTGTTCTGGCAGACCCAGCCGGTCTTCGGGCAGGTGACTGCGCAAGCGAGTGAGTTGCCGCAGCCGTCGCCGATGTCGCCGCAGTAGTGGTCGCCACTGGCGGTCGCGCAGGTCAGCGCCGTGCAGTTAGCATCAGGCCCCGCCTTGCACAGGTGGTCCTGGCAGGTCCATCCGGCCTTGGTGCAGGTGCTCCCGCAGTCCAGCGAGTGGCCGCATCCGTCACCGACGGCTCCGCAATACTGGTCGCCATTTGGGGTGGTGCAGGCCAGAGGCGTGCAAACGCCTACGTCGCCCTTGCACAGATGGTTCTGGCAGGTCCACCCCGACTTGGCGCAGGTGCTCGCGCAGGCCAGCGAGTTGCCACAGCCATCGCCGATGGTTCCGCAGTACTGGTCACCGTTCGCGGTGGTGCAGGTGGCTGCCACGCAGCCCGAGGTGGGCCCAGCCTTGCACAAACCGCTTGCGCAGACCCACCCTGCCTTGGGACAGGTCGCATTGCACTCCAGCGTCCCGCCGCAGCCGTTTCCGATTGACCCGCAGTAGCTGTCCACGCTCGAGGCCGCACAGGTCAGCGGCTGGCAGGTTGAGCCGCCCACGCACACGCTCTTGCTGCCGCACACCCAGCCAGGGCCAGCAGCCGAGCAGTCCGAGCTGCACACGATCGAGTGACCGCAACCGTCGCCGATGGTTCCGCAGTATTGGCCGCCGGAAGCCGGCTTGCAGGCGACAGGCGTGCAAACCGCGGGCCCTCCCTTGCACAAATGGTTATCGCAGGTCCACCCGGTCTTGCTGCAAGTGCTCCCGCAGTCCAGCGAATGACCACAGCCGTCGCCGATGGTTCCGCAGTACTGGTCGCCACTCGCGGTCGTGCAGGTCAGCGGCGTGCAGAACGGCGGCTCGCCTTTGCACAGGTTGCCCTCGCAGGTCCAGCCGGTCTTGCTGCAAGTCGTTCCGCAGTCCGCCGAGTTGCCGCAGCCGTCGCCAATGGCTCCGCAGTACTGGTCGTTGTTCGCGGTGGTGCAGGCTAGCGGCGTGCAGTTGGCGCCCGGCCCGGCCTTGCACAGGTGATCTTTGCACTCCCATCCGCTCTTCGTGCAAGTGGCTGCACATTCCACCGAGTTGCCGCAGCCGTCGCCGATGGTTCCGCAGTACTGGTCTCCCGACGTGGTGGTGCAGGTTCTCGACACGCAGCCGGAACCCTGTCCGGCCTTGCACAGGCCGTCAACACACACCCAGCCCGCCTTGGGACAGGTGGAGCCGCAATCGAGCGTCCCGCCACAGCCATCCCCGATGGCCCCGCAATAGTTGTCCCCGCTCGGTGCCACACAGGCCAGGGGCGGGCAGTTTGGGTCACCTTTGCAGATGTTGTTACTGCACAACCAGCCTGCCTTGGGGCAGGTCGTTCCGCAATCGAGTGTGCCGCCGCACTTGTCTCCGATGGTGCCACAGTAGTGGTCCCCGTTCGGCGCATCACAGGTTGTTGGAGTGCAAACCCCCGGTCCCCCCTTGCAGATGTGGTCGTCGCCGCAGGTCCATCCTGCCGGGCAATCGGCCCCGCAATCGAGTGTCCCCCCGCACCCGTTGCCCACGGTTCCACAGTATCGATCCCCGCTGGACGTCGTGCAGCTCAGGGGGACACAGAAAGGCTGCACCCCCTTGCAGATGTGGTCGTCTGCGCAAGTCCAGCCGGCCGGACAGTCGGCCCCACAATCCAGCGACCCACCGCAATTGTCTCCCACAATCCCGCAGTAGTGATTGTTGCCGGCAGCTTCACACGTGATCTTGGTGCATACCACAGGCGGCCCGATGCATAAATGATCCTGACATACCCATCCGGCCTGGGGACAATCGGTGGGACAGTTCAGCGTGCCCCCGCAGCCGTCCCCCACGGCGCTACAGTACCGTCCCCCGCCGACGGTGTCGCACGTCACCGGCGTGCAAGCCGGTGGCCCGCCGATACAGACATTCTTTTCGCAGGTCCATCCCGCGGGACAGTCAGCCCCGCAATCGAGTGTCCCCCCGCAGCCGTCCCCGATGGTCCCACAGTAGTGATCCCCGCTGTCGGTCTTGCAAGTCGCCAAGGTGCACACGGGCGGCGTCGCCTTGCATGTGTTGTGGTCGCAGGTCCAACCCGCGGGGCAGTCGTCTCCGCATTCGAGCGTTCCGCCGCAGCCGTTGCCAATGGTCCCGCAGTAGTGGTCGCCGCTCAATGCCACGCAGGTCAGCGCCGGGCACACCTTGGATGAGCCCACACAAACGCTGTCGACGCAATCCCATCCGGCGGGACAGTCGGCTCCGCAGTCGAGCGTATGGCCGCAGCCGTCCCCGATCTTCCCACAGTAGTGGTCTCCTGACGTCGCCAGGCAGGTCTGCGCCTGGCACACGCTGGGATCGCCCTGGCAGATGTGGTCCAAGCCACAGGTCCACCCGGCCTGCGGACAAACCCTGCAGTCGAGCGTCCCGCCGCAGCCGTCCCCAATCGCGCCGCAATAGGACCCACCCGTGAAGGTGCACGCCGCGAGGCAGTTGGTCCCTTTGCAGACGTGGTTGTTGCACTCTTGGCCGGCGGGACAGTCGCCACAATGCAAGGTCTGGCCGCAATTGTCCTCGACCTCTCCGCAGTACTGGGTGGTTCCTGCGGTGCAAGCGAGCGCCGTACAGATACCACCGTCGCTGGTGCGCGGTTCAGCCAGAACCAGAATCGCGGTCTCAGGAGCCGACGCCCCTGCCTCGGGCGACCCTATTCCCGCCGGAGCGTCACTCGATGCGCTCACTTTGTTGTCGACGCTGCAACCGGCGGTCCACGCCAGAACACAGACTGCCCACGCCTGAACAGAAAGTTTCGCCTGACGGCACATCTGGCCGCTGATCGATTTGTCACGCCTCATTCGTCTCTCCTGGTCACTGGTTCCTAGCCTAAGCGTACCCGTCATCGGCCGCGTCTTGCAAGGAATGAGATGTATGAGTGATTGCGCATCATACCGCATACTACACGTGGGCGTCCGTCGGTGCGGATCGCGAGTCGCGTGGGCGGTTGCGACAAGCGTGATGCGGTCTGCGTGGGCGACTCGCGTGAGCAGTCCGCGGCCCGCCTACCGCGCAACGCACACGCTCACGCTCACGCCCTCGCGAACTGCCTGCCGCGGCCGGGCCTGCCCGGCGGCCTGCGGTAGCTACTGCTGGATGATCGCGCCCCCTGGGCAGCCCTTCAGGATCTGCGCAGACGTATATTTCCCGTTTGTGACGTCGTCGCACCACGATCCGTAGAGCTGGATGCTCGTGTTGGCCGTGGTGGTGTAGTCCCAACCGTTGGTGTGCGAGGTATCGTGCGGCGCCCTGATGCTGGGATCATTGTTGAACTGGACGGCCACGTTGGTGGGAACCTGAGGAGCCGTGCCCAGACCGAAGGTGCAGCTAACCACCGAGCCCACGATGTTGGCCAGGGCGGCGGTCAGGGCCTCGGGCGACGTGGCGGAGTAGTAGCCGCTAGTACCGCCGGCGTCAGCGAGTTGGTTCAGGTTCACGGTTTCGGTACCGACGCCGAGCACGTACACCTTGAACCCAGCGGCGAAGGCTTGCCCGATGGCGTCTTGCGTTCCCGCTATGTCCGTGGTTTGGCCGCCCCCTCCACCACTGGTGCCGTTGAGACAGTTGGGTTCTCCGTCCGTGGCCAGCAGGATGTACTTGGGGTTCGGGTCGGTCAGGCCCTTCAAGTAGGTCACAGCGGTGTTGATTGCGAGCCGGGTGGGCGTGTTCCCGCCAGTCTTGAGCCCGGCGATGTATTGCTGGACAGCCGCGGCTGACCCTGGCGCGACGGGAACCTCCGGCGGGTCGACGCCACATTTCCCGTCCGAGTTGAAGGTCTCGAGGCCCCAGTTCACGTCAGTCGCTGTGTTGGGATCAGAAAGCACCGCATTGAGGCCGGACACCAGGGTGGTCCAGCGTTGCTGGCAGGTGGTGGAGCCGGCCGGGCACTCGTTGGCCGAATCCATGGCACGGGTCAAAGAGCCCGTCTTGTCCAGAACCAGCAGCAGATCCGCCGGCTGCTTGTCTAGCGGGGCGGTCGTGATTCCGCAGTTCCCGCCGTCGGCCGTACTGACCGCGATGCCGGTGTCGGTGCCGGTGTGGGTGCTCGTATTCGATTTGGTGTCCAGACCGAGTTTGGTATTGGTGTTGCTGCCGCTCCGCCCGCCCGCGCCGGTGAGGCTGCTGCTGCCAGCGATCGGCACGGGACCCCCGCAGGCCAAGAAGGCGGCGGCTATCAAAACGGCCGCTCCGTCAAGCCACAACCAACTGGTTCGGCTGAGTAATCGTAGCCTGGTCATGTTGACCTCCTTGAACTGCGTGCGGTGAATCCCGACATCCCCGAAAACCCTGACTCATCCACCCTATACCTATCCGTATAAGGTTAGGGCATCCAGAAGCCTTCGGCTCTTAAAAAAAAAATGGGCCCACCTGCCCCGACATAAGGGCACCCGTCTCGGATGCCTCGCGCTAGACCCCAGTGATTCCAGTTGGTTAGCGACTGATCAGGATCTTACCAACTGTTGGGGTCATTTCGTAGGGCCGGTTCCATGAATTTGCGCCGTGCTTGTTCTCCTTGAAAAGGACCGGGCCCTATCGCCGAGCGGCCTGGGCCAGCGCGGCTGCGTCCACGCCCTCGCGGCCGCGCAGGTCAAGGTACAGGCGAGCCACGGCCAGCGCCGGCACCGGCAGACCCACGATCATCAACAGGTCGCCCAAGAAGACGCGCAGAAACACCATGCTGCGACGGCCGCTTTCGGGCAGCACCAGGTCGGCCAAGATGAAAACCGCGGCGCTCAGCACCGCGACGGCCAGTGCGACCACGGCCACGCGCACGGCGTCCGCCCTGACCATGGCGATGCTGCGCACAAGCGCCACCTTGCCCGCCGCTCTCTCGAACAGCACCACCGCCGGCACGAACAAGAACAATACCGCCGCGACCAAGCCGGGCAGGAAAAACAGGGCACTTCCCAGGGCCACCAGCGCGGCCGCGGGCAGCAGAGCGGTGCTGAAGCGCAGACGCCGCCGCCACAACAAGACCCCCACGTCGATGAATGACGGCAGCGGTGCGCCCGCGCGTTGGTCGGCCAGCGCCACGGTCAGGCTCGCGTAGGCCAGCGGAACCGCCAGGCCGAAGACCAGAAAGCCCGTCGCCAGGACGGCCGCGAGCCAGCGCGCGGCCACCGCCACCGGACTGGGCACGTCCACCGTGGCTCCCGCGCCGACCGCGCTTGCCGCCGACACGGTCTCCAGCGCGGCCAGCTCGGCCAGTGCCGCCTTGTCGATCTTCCCCTGTGCGCGACTGGCCTCGGCCCGATGGACCAGTTCCTGCTTAGCTCGCGAGAAATCTACCGTTGCGGCCGAGCCATCGACCAGCGGACTCGGCGCAGCCGAGCCCATGACGGCGGCCACCATGCATGACTTNNGGCTTCGGCCAGCAAGCGAAGGGCGTCCAGTGCGTCCGCCGAGACCCGCGCCCACCACGGCAACTGGCGCAAAGCCATTCCACCCCGACCCGGCAGGGCGACAGGGCCTGGCTGCGGCTGGCGCGGAATTGAGGCCGCCAGCGGAGAGACCGCCGGCGGAGAGGGAGCCGGCAAATCCACCGGCACCCGGTCCACCGCAGTAACACCTTCGTCGGGCGCGGCCACGGGGGCACTGGCGGCTGGGGGCGGCTCAGGGGCCGGCGGCGGAATGCTGACACGGGCTTCGGTTGGCGGCAACGGCGCGGAAAATGGCGTGACCGGCGCGTCCGGTTTCACACGGACCGCGCCTGCTGGATCTTCGCGACTCTCCACGACGCTAGGCTGCGGAGCGGGCGGCGGGACTGACGCATCCTTTGGTGCTGGGGAGGGAGGAGGACCAGCCACTTGGCTGCGCATGATGAGCGTGCGGCCCTTCTTTCCGTCCTCGGAAAAAAAACCTGGGTATGCCGGCTCGTGCTTTCCTGCTGGCGGGACAGGCGCTGAGGCCGTCGGTGCGGAAGCGGGCAAGGCCGGATGCGCCGCGGGAGAGACTGGCTTGGGCGGACTCGGCGCAGGGGGCAGCACCGGTCTTNNNGCCGACACAGGCTTGGCCGGCGGTGCGGCCGACACAGGCTTGGCTGGCGGTGCGGCCGACACAGGCTTGGCCGGCGGTGCGGCTGCTGACGACGCCTTCTGCTGAGGCTCCGATTTGATGGCCTCCGCGGGTCTGGGAAACCCCGCAGGCATGGCCAGGCTTGGCGGCGCGGCCAGACCCACCATGGTCTTGCCCAGCGTCGGACTGTCCAGAGACTTTCCCGTTATGGGACAAGTGCGCGTCTCGGGCCGGTGCTGTTTTTGGCAATAGGGACAGATCTTCACAACAAAACTCGGCGGGTGAGGCGCCATTATACCCGGGCTGCTGCGGCCGCTGGCCAAATCCTGCCTCGGTCTTGCCATCGGAGACTGCCGCCGCCTTTGCCGCCGGCTCGGGGGCGTGGCATTCTGTGGCCGATGTCGAACTCACAGGAAGCTGCGGTTCTCCCATCTGGTGCTGCCCTCGGTGGGGAAGCAGCCGCTCGGCCCGCGCCTGAAGTCGTGGAGCGCGACATCGCGGCGGCCCGCGAGTTGTGCGACGCCCGACGCGCCCTGTGTGCCGAGATCGGCAAGCGCATCATCGGACAGCACGAGGTCATCGAGCACCTCTTGATTGCCCTGTTTTCGCGCGGCCACTGTCTGTTCGTCGGGGTGCCGGGCCTGGCCAAGACCCTGCTCATCCAGACCCTGGCCGATGTGCTCGACCTCTCCTTTGGCCGCATCCAGTTCACGCCTGACCTGATGCCGTCGGACATCACCGGCTCGGACGTTCTGGAAGAGGACCGCACCACCGGCCGGCGCGTGTTCCGCTTCGTGCGCGGCCCCATCTTCGCCAACGTCATTCTGGCCGACGAGATCAACCGCACCCCACCCAAGACACAGGCCGCGCTCCTGCAATCCATGCAGGAGTACCGCGTGTCGGCCGGCGGCACGACCTACGATCTGCCCCTGCCCTTTTTGGTCTTCGCCACGCAGAACCCCATCGAGCAAGAGGGCACCTATCCCTTGCCCGAGGCGCAACTTGACCGCTTCATGTTCGAGGTGGACGTGGGCTACCCCAGCGCCGAGGAGGAGGTGCGCATCGCCAGCCAGAGCGCAGGCAGCTACCACCCGGTCCTGCGCAAGGTGCTGTCGCCCCAGCGCATTCTCGATTTGCAGAACCTGGTGCTGCGCGTGCCTGTGGCGGACCATGTCCTGCGACACGCGGTGGCCCTGTGTCGCGCCACCCGGCCCACGGCGGCCTCGCCCGAGCCGGTCGGCAAGTACGTCGCATGGGGCGCCGGTCCGCGCGCCTCGCAGCACCTGGTACTGGCGGCCAAGGCGCGGGCCGTGCTCGACGGCCGCTATGCGGTTTCCATCGAGGACGTGCGCCGCATGGCGCCTCCGGTGCTCATTCACCGCCTAGTCCGCAACTTCCACGCCGAGGCCGATGGCGTGTCGTCGCGCGCCCTTATCGAGCGTCTGTTGCAAACCGTCCAGCCTGACTGAGAGCCGGCCAAAGACGTGGGCGAGGGCGGCAAAGGATCAGGAGAACCACCGCGGCCCGGGTTGCTTGACCCGACCGATCTGGCGCGTCTGGCGTCCTTGGATCTGCGCGCCCGCACTATCGTCGAGGGCGCATTTTCCGGCATGCACCGTAATCTGCACCCGGGCACGTCGGTCGAATTCACCGAGCACCGTGAGTACGCGCCGGGCGACGAAATTCGCCGCATCGATTGGAAAGCCGTGGGCCGCGCCGACCGCTACTATGTCAAGCGCTTCGAGGACGAGACCGAGATGCACACCTTCCTCGTGCTCGATGCCTCCGCCTCCATGGGCTATCGCCGGCGGGGCGTGTCCAAGCTCGACTACGCCAGCTACCTGGCCGGCGCGCTGGCCTATCTGGTCGGCCAGCAAGGTGACGCCGCCGGGCTGCTGCTTTTCGACGAGAACGCGCGCAGCTTTCTCCCGCCCTCGACCCGACCGGGACAGATTCGCGAGGTGTTCCGCCTGTTGGAATCGGCCCAGCCTGCGGGCCGCACCGATGCGGCCCTCGCCCTCGGCCACCTGGGAGAGCTCACCGACAAGCGAAGTCTCATTATTCTCATGTCCGACCTGCTCGACAGCGAGCCGGATGAGCCCGGCAGCGAAGCGGGCGGCCCCTTGCCCGAACGCCTGCGCCAGTTGCACGCGCGCGGACACGACGTGGCGCTGTTCCACCTGCTCGATCCCGACGAAGTGGAGCTGCCTTTTGACGACCTGATCTTCTTTGAGGGCATGGAACCGGGTGACACGCGCACGCTGCTCGCGCAGGCGCCTGACCTGGCCCAGGCTTTCAAGCGCGAGTCGCAGGCCTTTCGCGATCGCTGGCGTGCATCCTGCCTGGAAACCAGCGTGGAGTATCGCTTCGCGCGCACCGACGCGCCACCGACCGATGTGCTGCGGGCTTTCCTGGCTGACCGCCAGCGCGCGGTGAGGCTATAGATGCATTTCCTCGCGCCCTCGCTGCTCTTGGGCCTGCTGGCGGCCGCTCTGCCTTGGCTGGTCCATCTCATCGGCAAACGGCGCGCGCAGCCGGTGCGCTTCGCGGCCATGCAACTGCTCCTGCGCTCCGAGCGGCGCATCTCGGCGCGCCGTCGCTTGCGCGAGATATTGCTGCTGGTGGCGCGCACGGGTGTGGCCGCGGCCTTGCCTCTCATCTTCGCCCGCCCGTTTGCCGAGCGCACAACCGACCTGCCCGTGGCCAGCCTGGATCCACAGAGCGCGGTCATCGTACTCGACGATTCCGCCAGCATGAGCCGCACCTCGGGCTTGTCGACCATGTTCGATCGCGCCCGCGACCGTGCGCGCGCCTTGCTGCGCCAGTTTCCCTCGGACGTGGACCTGGCCTTGCTCGTCGCCTCGTCGGGCTCCAGCCCGAGAATCAGCGAGCTGTCCCCCGAACGAGCGCGCGTGCTGGAAGCCCTGGAGAGCACCGTGTGTTCCGCGCGGCCGGCTGACTTTGCTAGCGCCCTGCGGAGCGCATCCCTCATCCTCGCGGGATCAGCACATTCCAAGCGTCGCATCTATCTCTTCACTGACCTGCAGGCCGCGGGCTGGGAGGCCGGCACCGGCCTTCCTGGCGAGGGGGCGCCCGAGGTCATCATTGACGACATATCGGGTGCAGCCCCGTGGGAGAACCGGGCTGTGCTGGAGGTGAGCGTGGTGCCCGCACCCGAGGTGGGAACCGGCGGGATCGCGGTCGACGCCGAGTTGGCGGATTTTTCCGCAGCCGGGGCGCGCGCGCTGGGGGTGGCTCTCAAAGTGGACGGTGTGTCGGTGGCCAAGGGTTTTGTCGACCTCGCGCCGGGCGGGCGCAGCCACAAGCGCTTCCTGCACCGACTGGGCGGCGAGACCGGCGGCGCGCACGACGTCGAGGTGGAGATTGATGGCGACGCCTTCCGCCTGGACGATCACCGCTTGGCCCACGTGGAGCTGGCACGCACCATGAGCGTTCTCATCGTCAACGGCGACCCGCGCAGTGCGCGCAACGAGGACGAGCCTTTCTTCTTCGCGGCTGCGCTTCGCAATGGCCTGCCTGGCGCGGCGGTGACCACCAAGCTGCCCGACGACGTGTCGCCTGAAAGCCTGGACAACACGACTTTGGTCGCCCTTTTGAACCTGGCGCAGCCCTCGCAGGCCATGGCTTCGGCTTTGGTGCGATTCGTGTCAGCGGGCGGTGGGCTCTTCATCTCGGTCGGCGACCGCGTGGACGCGACGGCATGGAACGAACGCATGGCCAAACTGCTGCCGCAGCCGCTGGGACTGCCACGCACGGCCTCGGCCTTGCCTGGCCAGCACGCCGGCGAAATCGTCGATGATCGACCGGCCGAACGCCTGGCGCCCATCGACCGCAGTCATCCCCTGCTGGCCAATTTCCCCGAGCGCGGCGAGGGTCTGGTGTCAGCGCGTTTCTTCAAATACATGCTGCTCGACCCAGCGGTCGAGAGCCCGGAGCGCAGCGTGATTCTGCGCTACGAAAGCGGCGCGCCGGCTCTGGTGGAAAAGCAAGTCGGCAAGGGCCGCGTGATGTTGCTNNCGCCGCCTGGTGGGGGTCACCGGCGACGAAGAGTCCGCTTCGCTGCGGGCCGGCGAGGCGCGGACCCTGGTATTTGCGGGCGACGAGCAACGCCTCGAGGTGTCTCAGCCCGACGGCTCGGTGTGGGTCGCGCGGCGCGAACAAGCCAGCCTAGCCCACAGTGTGCTTTACAGCGAAACCGATCGTTTGGGCACCTACCACGTGCGCGCCATCGGTCCTGACGGCAGAATCACGGCGCGTCCCGAGCAGGACTTCGTGGTCAACCTGGACACGCGCGAGTCAAACCCCGCGCGCCTCGCCCCAAGCCAGAGGCCCGATCGCATCGCGGTGGCGTCACCCGGAGTCAAGCCGCCCAAGCACCGGGTCGAATTGTGGCACACTCTCGCCGTGGTCATGATCGGCCTGCTGCTGTGTGAGTCGGTGCTGACCTTGCGAAGACGAAGAGTCTAGCGCCGACGGCGACGAGCCAGCGTGACGGCCACGCCGAACAGACCCGCTAGAAGCCAGGGACCAAGTGCCTTGGCCGAAAGCCAGCCGCCTACTGCGCACCCGCTGCTGTCGCTCGGCTTGATGTCGCTGCCGCCCAGGCCGCCCGCACCTCCCGTGGCTGCGATGTAGCCTCCACCACCCGCTGGCGAAACCCCGCCCTGTCCGCCGGCAGGCGCTGAGGCCACTGCGCTTTGTCCACCGGTGTCGCCCGCAGCGGGAGCCGAGGCCGCTGCACTCTGCCCGCCTGTCCCGCCCGTAGCGGGAGCCGAGGCCGCTGCACTCTGTCCGCCTGTCCCGCCCGTAGCGGGAGCTGAAGCGACGGCGCTCTGTCCGCCTGTCCCGCCCGTAGCAGGAGCGCCGCCTTGTCCGCCGGCCGCCGGCGTACTGGCGTCGGGTGCAGGAGCGGGAGGAGAATAGGGAAGGCAGCCGCCCGTGTTTGATCCGCCGTCGGGGACAGGAGGTAGCGGCCAGATGGTGGGGCTGAGAACGTTCAGAATTTCTGAGGGGACGGGAGCCCCCTGGCCCTTGAGACGACACCACAGCTCGGTGTAGGCCGAGGCGCCCCATGTCTTGCAGACCTTGCTGTAGCAGTAGGGCGAAAGCAGCGGGCTACACCGGCCGAAATTACTATAGTCCGCCGCGCAGGCCAGGCACTCCGAGGTCGGAGTCTGCTTGTTGGCAAGAGTGCACGTCTCGACGTAGTCAGGAGGGGGAGGTATGTCCGCCCGAGCCGGGCGCGCCGGCGCGATGGAGCCGGCCATGGTCAGCGCGAGACCGAAGTACCAAATCTTCGTCGCACGCCCTGTGCCCGCGAGCGAGCGCAAGAGTTGCCTGTCGGGATTCGGAATTGACACCAATGGCTTCGCTGTTTTCATGGGCCGCCTCCAATAGACTAGGGTTCAAGGATCCCTCCCATCTTCTCGCTCTGTCAACCAAACTGCTGATTGTGCCGTGCGGGGGCTGTGTCCTCGATCACATCGCAGCCTGACGGCACGCCCTATCGGCAGGCTTGAGTCACTGCCCGGCAATTTGTAAGATCGCCTAACCAATGGCCCAGGCCGGAATCTTCGCGCATGCCTGAAAACACGCCCGCTTATCCCTTCCTCGACCCAGAGCTTTCCCTCGACGAACGCGTCCAAGATCTGGTGTCGCGGCTGACCCTGGCAGAAAAGGCCCATCAGATGCTGCACGCGGCGCCCGCGATCCCGCGCCTGGGCGTGCCCGCATACAA
>PMBY01000296.1:13620-24880 GCA_003153875.1 Myxococcales bacterium
TCTTCCGCGACCCGCGCTGGGGACGCGGACACGAGACCTACGGCGAATGCCCGTTTCTCACCTCGCGCCTGGCCGTGGCCTTTTGCCGCGGCTTGCAGGGCGACGATCCAAAGTACTTGAAGACGGTGGCCACGCCCAAGCACTTTGCGGTCCACAGCGGGCCCGAAGGCGTGCGCCACAGCTTCGACGCCGTGGTCAGCCAGAAAGATCTGCGCGAAACCTACTTGCCCGCTTTCCACGCCTGTATCACCGAGGCCAAAGCCGAAAGCATCATGGCCGCCTACAACCGCACCAACGGCGAGCCCTGCTGTGGCAGTCCCACGCTCTTGCGCCGAATCTTGCGCGAGGAATGGGGCTTTGGCGGCTTCGTGGTCAGCGACTGCTGGGCCATTCAGGATTTCCACGAGAGCCACCGGGTGACCAACAGCTTCGCGGAATCGGCGGCGCTGGCGGTGCAGTCAGGCTGCGACCTCAACTGCGGCTGTGCCTACAGTCACATTCCGGCCGCAGTAGCCGCTGGGCTTGTGCGCGAGGAGGATCTCGACACCAGCCTGCGCAGGCTGTTTCGCGCGCGCATGCGCCTGGGCCTGTTCGATCCGCCCGAGCGTGTGCCCTACGCGTCCACCCCCTACGAGACCAACGACTGCGACCAACACCGAGCCCTAGCCCGCGCCACGGCCTCGGCGTCGCTGATCCTGCTCAAGAATGAACGCGCGCTCCTCCCGCTGCGCAAGAACCTGCGCAGCATCGCGGTCATTGGTCCCAATGCCTATGACCATCACGTGCTTTGCGCCAACTACAGCGGAACTCCGTCGCGTGCGGTGACGCCGCTCGAGGGAATCCGCGCTGCGGTCTCGGCGGAAACCAAGGTTTGGTACGCCCTCGGCTGCAAGCGACAGGGGACCGCGACCGACGGCCTGGACTGCGCCGGACACCTGGCCGAAGCGCTAAGCATCGCCGAACGCGCCGACGTGGTCGTGCTCTGCCTGGGCCTGTCCGCCGAGATCGAAGGCGAGCAAGGGGATGCGGGCAACTCGGAGGCGGCGGGGGACAAAGTGGACCTGGAGTTGTCGGGCTTGCAGCCGCGCCTGCTGGAAAGCATCGTGGCCCTGGGCAAGCCCACGGTGCTGGTGGTCATCTCGGGCAGCGCGCTCAATCTTGCCTGGGCCCAAGACCATGTGGGCGCCATCGTTCAGGCCTTCTATCCCGGCGAAGAAACCGGCAACGCGTTGGCCGACATTCTCTTCGGTGACGTCAGTCCCGCTGGCCGTCTTCCTGTGACATTTCCGCGCTCGTTGGCGGACGTCCCTGATTTCAAAGACTACAGCATGAAGGGGCGCAGCTATCGCTATCTGGAAAAGTCGCCGCTCTATCCCTTTGGCTACGGCCTTTCCTACACGCGCTTTCACTACCAAGACATCGCGGTATCGCCGACACCAATCCCAGCCGGCGCCGGCGCATCCGTGTCGGTCACGGTCAAGAACGCGGGCAGCCGGCCGGGCGACGAGGTCGTCCAGCTGTACCTGGCAGACCTGCAGGCTTCGTGTCGNNGATCCGCGCAGCCAGGAGCTGACCGGGCAATCGCCCTTGTCGGTCGAGTTCGACCTTCTGGGTCAGACCGTCGAGTTGCCGTACTAGCGCCCAACGCGCAGATCCTGCGCGGACACGCGTGACGCCAACTGAATTTGCGCTCGCTGCCTGCGGCAGGAACGGGCCTGGAGTTCCGTAGGGGCGTGTCCCACCGAGGCAACAGGAACAGGGCCATGCAGGGCTTGAGCTCACTCTGATTGCGCGCCCAGCGCGAAAACCCCCTTCTTGAAACGACACGCGACCTGCGGAATCAAACCAGACGATTCGAACAAGGTGAAAAGAATGGGCTTAAGTTTTGCCGGCGGCTGCCGATGTCCGCACAACGGGAGGATGAGTTGACGTCCATGTGCCGAACCAAGCGCGTCTGCCAGAACGCTCGCCGCCTCGGAGCTACACCATGAACGACCTCGTACCACACATTCGCGTGGTGGCTGCCGTGATCGAGCAACAAGGNNGGCGAGACCGACGAGGCCGCGCTGCGCCGGGAGCTGCAAGAACGTGTCGGCGTCGATGTGAATGTGGGGGGATCCACCGCCCACCGCACCCACCGTTACGACGGCTACGTCGTCGAGTTGGTCCTCTATCGGGCTAGCATCACGCCCAGCCAAGAACCCCGCCCGATTCGCGTGGCGGACGTTCGCTGGGTGGCGCCTCAGGAGTTGGAGAACTACGCTTTTCCCCCGGCTGACCAGGCCACCACCGATTTGCTCCTCGGGATCAACCGCGACACGTGTTTGTTTCGGCCCGGGAATGTGAGGGCTGTGCGCGCGCAGACGCTCCAGCCTGAGACGCACTAGCGGCCTGGGCCACCGCGAGTCTGACTTGCGGCCGCCAGGCTGCCCCGTGTGGGTTTGCTGAACTGATCCTTTGCCCGGTGGGGCGATCGGGGTAAAAAGCGGGCGGCATGCGGAACCCGACCGCCAAGAAGAAAGCCAGGCCGCCGAGCCGGGCTGCAGCCAAGGGCGGCGATCGCGCGCCTCCGGCCCCGGTGCCCGAATCCCGTTGGGTCGCGCTCGGATGGTGGCCCGCCGTCATCTTGACCTGCTGGTCCTTTGGTTTCACCACCATGCAGGGCTCGGACCTCTGGTGGCACCTGGCCGGCGGCAACTGGATCGTGCAGACCCGCGCTCTTCACTTCACCGATCCGTTCTCCTTCACCTGCCACGGCCATCCCTGGTTCCACCCCGAATGGCTGTCGGACATCGTCTTTCACACCTGGGCCAAGCTCTTCAGCCCGGCTGGCTTGGTCTGGTGGAAGTGGGGCATGCTGGTCGCCACCTTCGGCCTGCTCTTTCGTCTGCTGCGGCAGATCTGCGGCCGCTCGGGAAGCGCCTACCTGGCGGTGCTGGCCGCCATCGCCGTGGGAGCGCCCTTCTTCGACATCCGGCCTCAGCTCTACACCTTCCTTGGCTTTGTTCTGGTTCTGTCTTTCGCGCTTCCCTTGTCGCGCAGGCTGTGGATCCTTCCCCTGGTCTTCCTGCTGTGGGCGAACCTGCACAGCGGTTTCATGCTCGGCCTAGTCACCGTCGCGGCGGTGCTGGCCATTTCGTTCTTCTACCGCCAAACTCCCCGGCGGGCGCTGTTCCTGGGACTGGCCTGCCTGCTTGCCTGTTTCGTCAATGGCAACGGGAGCGACGCTCTACTCTGGCCCATCCGATTTGCCCAGGACAGCAATTCGCCTTTTCTGCGCATAGCCGAGTGGTTGCCCCCCTGGGAGCCGGGA
The DNA here is from genome assembly GCA_003153875.1 of Myxococcales bacterium. Next base: position 16,934 of record PMBY01000296.1, read on the forward strand.
GGCATCCGAAGCAGCCTGTACTACCCTTCGATTGCTGCCTTTGTCGTGTCTCTGGTGATAGTGCTGGGTTCGGGCGCCTACCGAAGACAGCCCCGCCTAACCCTGTCCAGCGTGGCCATAGGGTTGGTCACGCTAGTCCTGTCGATTAGAAGCCGCCGCTTCATTCCGCTCTTCGGTATCTCGCAAAGTCTGCTGCTGGCTCCAGCGCTGGCCGTGGTCTTTTCGTCGCTGCGCTCCCGCCTCGTGCGCGCTCTTCCCTGGCTCGACCGACCCCGCATCTGGTCCATCGCCCTGCCGGTCGCGGCCCTGCTCTGGGGCGGCTGGCTGCTGGCACCCTATCCCCTTTCGCGCAACGCTTTCCTCTACCTGACCGCCGAGGACACCTTCCCCGTGGAGGCGCTGAACCTCATCGAGGCAAACCACTTCGAGGGCAAGGTCTTCAACTACTATAACTGGGGCGGCTACATCGATTGGCGAACCCAGGGTCGCCTGCAGGTCTTCATCGACGGCCGCGCCGGCACGGCGTTTGACGAGAAAACCTACCGGCAGTACCTGGCGGTCCTGGGCATGCAGGCGCGCTGGGAAGACGTGGTTGGGGCCTCGCAAGCTGATTTCGTTCTGTGGCCCCAACACAGCCCGAAACAGATCGAACAGCTTCGCAAGTCCGGGCACTGGCGCGTGCTCTACTCCGACCACGTGGCGAGCTTGCTGGTCCGCGCGGAACGCCCCCAGGAAGCGACGCTGCTGCCCACGCCCGACTCGCCCTGGCGGGATATGACTTTGGGCCGGTCGAGCATGCGTGCCCGCGACTACGCCAGCGCCGAAGGGTATTTCCAGCGGTCCCTGCAAGGGATGCCGAACCTGCGCACGGCCTGTGAGGGACTCGCCGACGTGCAGTCTCTGTCGGGCCGACTGGCCGAGGCTGAAGCCACGGTCGACCGTTGTCAGCGGATGTTCCCGGATCCNNGCGGGACAGGACCGCGCGAAAAGTGCGACCTCGTCAGTTTGTGCGGTAGATTTTCCAGCGATGGACGACGTATTGGCAATCATCCTGGGGGGCGGACGCGGAACGCGTCTTTTTCCGCTCACGCTCAAGCGCTCGAAGCCGGCAGTTCCCATCGGCGGCAAGTATCGACTCATCGACATCCCCATCAGTAACTGCCTGAACGCGGGACTGCGGCACATGTTCGTGCTGACCCAGTTCAACTCGGAAAGCCTCAACACCCACATCGCAAGGACCTACAAGTTCGATGTGTTCTCGTCGGGCTTCGTCACCGTGCTGGCGGCCGAGCAGACCGAAGAAGGCGGCGACTGGTTCCAGGGGACAGCCGATGCGGTCCGACAGGGGCTGCGCCATATGCGGCGGAGATCCGCGCGCGACCTGATGATCCTGTCGGGCGACCAGCTCTACAGTATGGACTTCCGCCGGATGTTGCGGACCCACCGCGACGCCAACGCCGACGCAACCGTGGCGGTGATTCCCGTGGCCGAGGACCAGGCCAGCGACTTTGGCATCCTCAAGATGGACGCAAGTGGCCGCATCGTGCACTTCGAGGAGAAGCCAGCGCGCGAACGACTGCCGGACCTCGTCTCCGATATCCCCGGTCTTGGGCCTGGGTACCTGGCCTCGATGGGTATCTATGTCTTTCGACGGGAAATATTGGAGGAGGCAGTTTCCAATCCGCAGCTGGTTGACTTCGGCCGGCATGTCATCCCTCACGCTGTCCCGCGCCAACGCGTGCAGGCCCACGTCTATCGCGGCTACTGGGAAGATGTCGGGACCATCTCGTCCTACTTCCAGGCCAACTTGGCCCTGTGCCAGCCGATTCCGCCTTTTGATTTCTACGACGGCTCCCGCCCGGTCTACACCCACCCACGCTTTCTGCCGGCCTCCAAGCTGGAACAGTGCACGGTCCACAACGCCCTCATCTCCGAGGGCTGTCTCCTGCAAGGAGCGGACATCGACCGCGCCATCATCGGCATTCGCAGCCGCATCGGCAAGAACGCCCGCATCCGCAACAGCCTGCTCATCGGCGCAGACAGCTACGAAACATTGGACGAGATGCGCGCCAGCGAGGCACAGGGCATTCCACCGGTCGGCGTCGGCTCGGATTCGATCATCGAGGGCGCCATCATCGACAAAAATGCGCGCATCGGCCGCGGCGTCCGCATCGTCAACCAGGCCGGGGTCAAAGAAAAGGATGGAGACGGCTATTTCATCCGCGAGGGAATCGTAGTCGTTCCCAAGAATGGTATCGTTCCCGACGGCAGCGTCATCTAGCTCCACTTGCACCATGTTTCGCTTCGGCGTTTTCAGCACCTCCCACTTCGCGCTCACGCGCATGATTCCCTCGATGCTGGCGGGACGCGACATCAGCGTGGTGGCCATCGCGTCTCGCGACGGCAACCGGGCTGCGCAGGCGGCGCGCGCGCTGGGCGTGCCCAAGAGCTACGACTGCTACGAGGCTCTGCTGGCCGATCCGGATGTCGACGCTGTGTACAACCCGCTGCCTAACCATTTGCACGCACCCTGGTCGGAGCGCGCCGCCGCGGCCGGCAAGCATGTCCTGTGCGAAAAACCGATTGCGCTCGACACCGCACAAGCCCGCGTACTGATGGCCGCTCGCGATCGCTACCACGTGCTCATCTGCGAAGCCGCCATGGTGCGCGTCCATCCGCGCTGGCTGGCCGTACGCGATCTTCTCCGGCAGAAGACCATCGGCGAACTGCGCGCCTTTGTCGGGACGTTCGGCTACCGACTCGGCTCGCGCGACAACGTCCGCTACCACCCGGCCATGGGCGGCGGGGTCCTGCTCGACACCGGGTTCTATCCGGTCACCATGAGTCGCTTCTGCTTCGACGCCGAGCCCACCGCCGTTATGGCTCGGGCCGATCGCGACCCGGACCGGGGCGTGGACCGCCTGACCAGCGCGATCCTGGAGTTCCCGCAGGGTCACGCGATCTTCACCGTTGGCATGGAGACCTTCCCGGTGCAGCGGGCTCAGCTCATCGGCACCGGCGGCCACTTGGATATGGTCAATCCCTGGAATCCGCCCGGCAATTCACCCTCGGAGATCGTGGTCAACACCAGTTCCAGCATCGAAGAGCCAACGCCCCAACGTGTCTCGTTCGATCCCGTAGACCAGTACACCCTGCTGGCCGAGCAGTTCGCGCGCGCTGCCGCGGCCGGCGGTTCCGGCCCGGTTCCCCTCGAAGATTCGATCAAGAACATGGCGGTCCTGGATGCGCTCCAACGATCCGCCACCAGCGGGCGCGCCGAGTCGGTTGGCTAGCCACTTTCCGGGGCGGCGCTGGAAGCGTGCTACACTTTTGTCCCATGCATCCCGGAGTAAGAGGAACTGCATCTCACATGTCCTGTTCCACCCTGACGAGAGGCGGCTGGCCCATGGCCCTCGCGCTGGCGTTGTCCATTGGCTGCAGCATCTCGGGGGCACCGCAAGGGACCGGCGGCGTGACTGAGACCGGCGGAACCAGTGGCAGTGCCGGACACACAGGAAGCACCGGCGGCCAGCAAGGATCGGGTGGCCAGGTCGGGACGACAACCCAGCCAGCCTCCGGCGGTCAGACCGGGACAACCGGCGGACAGGCCGGGAGCACACCTACATCTGGCGGCCAAACCGGGGCGACAACTTCCAGCGGCCAGGCAGGAACAACACAGCCTGCCTCCGGCGGTCGGGCCGGAGCGACAAGCCAGCCCTCCTCCGGCGGTCAGACCGGGATCGCTGGCCAGCCTGGCACGGCCGGAACCGCAGATCTGGGGGGCTCAGTGGCTGGCAGCGGCGGAAGCACGACTGCAACCGGCGGTCGCATCAGCAGCGGTGGCACCACTAGCGCCGGCGGCGGAAGCACGACTGCGACCGGCGGTCGCGTCAGCAGCGGCGGCACCACCAGCGCCAGCGGCGGTAGCACGACTGCGACCGGCGGTCGCATCAGCAGCGGTGGAACCATCAGCGCCAGCGGCGGCAGTTCCAGCACCAGCAGCGGCAGCACTGGCGGCAAGCCCGATCCGGGCTCGCTGCCAGCCATCACTGTGCACTTGGCTGGCGATTCCACCATGGCCAACTATGCGGCGACTACCACCCAAGAGGGTTGGGGGCAGGAGTTTGGGCAATTCTTCATCAGCAAGGTGACGATTGATAACCAGGCTCAGGGCGGCGCCAACGTGCAAAGCTTCTACTCGGGTAAGTGGAAGACCCTCATCGCCAACGTCCAGGCCGGCGACTACGTGCTGGCGGCGTTCGGGATCAACGACAGCGGCACTGCACACGGGCCCGTCACTGTGCCGGATTTCACGGCGGAGTTCACCACGATGGCGGATGAAGTCGCGGCCAAGAAGGCCACCTTCATCCCCACGACATCATCCCCGCTGCAGGTGTGGGTCGGCGGCAAGGAGACCAATGATCGGTTGCAGCCGTATTGTGACGCGACGATTGCGGTGGGAAAGGCCAAGGGCTTGCTGGTCGACGATCTCAACGCGCGCGGCGTCGAATACTACAACTCGATCGGCCAGACAGCCGCGGCCGCCCTCACCTTCAACGGTGACAAGGCACACTTCGACAAGGCGGGCGCCACCGAGATGGCTCAGCTCGCCGCGAAAGAACTGACCCGCATCGGGAGTCCTTTGGCAGCCTATTTGAAGTAGAAGTAACTACCGCCGCCGGCGACGGCGGTGACTACGGCTGCGCGCACCCTGTCCGGGCTTTTCCTGCGCGACCGATTCCGCTTCCGGCCCGTCGGAGGCAAAGGCAATCGCGGTTGCGCCGGCCGCAGCCAGACGGCGCTGGGTGAAGAACTCCCAAGCGATCACGATGAACGCGATGAGCGTGGCCACTGACATCAGGGTGTACTTCTCATCGAGCCAGGTGGGCATGCCCGTGATCGGTGCCCAGGCCACGAACTGGGTGAAGGCGGTGAGCAGCAGCAACCGCTGGGCCAGCCGTTCACTCTTCACGCACAGCAAGGCCACGACAATTATGAAGGAATAGTAGTAGCAGGTCAGCTCAACCCCAAAAGGAATGAAGGTCGCCGACAACGCCAAGGCAGCCCATGGTTCAGCCTCGCGCACGGCCAGACCCAGCAACACCAGGAAAGCGGCTACCGCGACGAAGTACAAGGGCTTCGCCCGTCGGAAGCTGTCCAGCCGCGCCTGTTTCCACTTCACCCACGGATCGGTCGCCCCCACACGTTCCAACTTGCGACCAACCTCTGAGGGACGATACGCCACTACCGTGCGCAGGCCCATGTTGTTGGTCAGCGCTGTCTCCGAGTGCTTCATCGTGTTGCGTACGAACTCCTGGTAGGTGTCGGCGCGCCCGACCACCGCCATGCCCGCCGGAATCAGCAAGGCCGCGCCCAAGGCAGCGCCGACGAAGAAGCGAGTGTAGACCGGGGGAAGCTTGCGATGCCGGACGACGTAGTACCCGGCAGCCAACACGGGCGCGACGAACAGGAATATCGGGAAGATACGCAGCAAGGTCGAGTATGCCAGGGTCAGTCCCGCCGCCACGGGGTGCTGCTTCTTGAGCAGGCACACGCTCGCGATCATCCAGAACAGCCAATCCCAGCGCAGAAACGCGCCCCCGGTCCAGTAGAATCGCGACGGGAAATTGGTGGAGAACACTAGCAACGCCACCGCCAACACACGCCAACCGAACGCCCACGCAATCATCAGACACCCTGCCGTCAGATAGACCGAATCCAGCGAATTCAGGATGTAGATCTGGGTCTTGCTGGCAGGCGCCAGGTTGGCGAGCAGCGAGCCCGCGATATTCCACACCGGGGTGCCGTTGTAGCCGTGGTCCATCTGCGCGTCGTCCCAGCGGCGCGCGTTCTCCAGGGTGCGGAAGTAGGCCAGGTCGTGGTGAAACGACTGCCAGCGCTCGGGCGTGAAGTGCTGCTTGCAGCGTTCCGGATGCGTGAGAATCTCGGCGGTGGTTTCCAGAATGTTGGTGCGCAGATTGGTTAGCTTGCGCAGCTCGACCCGACGCCGCAGCGCCGGCAGCTCTGAATCAGCCACCGCCACGCACTCGTACAGTCGGTCGTAGCTCAGCTCGCGCGAGTACTTCGACCCGATGTAGTAGTGAAACGTGTCCCAGCCGTGAATGAAGTTGGGGAAGTGGAAGGAACCGAAGTTGAAATAGGTCAGAAATGCGACCAGTCCCAGCACCGCCAGGATGGCCCGGCGCACTTTCCCCCTCACCCGACTGAGCCCAAGCGCCGTGGCCACTCTTTGCACAAAGCGAACGAGCGAATCCGCCATGCCAGGGGCTTCCTTGGACTCGATGGCTGCGCCTCGTGACACCCATTGGTCCCACCACAGGAAGAGCAGCCCCAGCAGGGCCAGCACCAGCTCCCAGCGTGCGCTTGCAATGTCATTCCAATAGACCTTGGCCACCACCGCAGCGGGTGCGTCCACCACCCGCATCCGGGCCGGAAAGGGAGTGGGTTTCTGGCAGTAGGCGGCGACCTCGGAAACCGAGTACGAGCCATCGCCGACACCCTCGCCGACGCGCAGGTAGCGGACTGCCACGCCTCCGGTTTCGATGGTACGCGTACGCAGGCCGTGGCTGGTAGCCGGGTCGATGTGCCCCAGGACGCGGTAGTCGCGACCGTCGAGCGAGCCCCACGCTGTGTAGGTGTCATTGGCGTCCGCCTGGATGGCCATGGCGTTGATGGTCGTGGCCGCACCCAGATCCCAAGTCACAGTCGACGCGCCTGTGTCGAACAGCACGGCCAGCTCCGCGTCCCACACCGCGCCTTCGGGCGCCAAGGTCTCGTCGGTGAGCAAGGCCAAATCGCGACGCGTGTCTTGCCAACTTATGGGTCGCCGTCCGGCCAGCAAATTGCCGGCAGGACAGGTCGCGAGCGGTGAGTAGTCCTCTGCGCAGGCCTCGGGCGCCGGAAGAACGCCGGCTAGGAACGGCAGCAGGGCGCAAAGGGCGCGCGACATGAAGGTTTCAGTCTAGCCTGTCCAGCGCCTGCGCATATCCGGTCGCGAATGCCCGCGTGTAGCCCCACGCGCTCACATAGCTGGCCACCAGGCCCAGTCCGATAATGGAATAGGCGGCATAGGATAGATACGGCTCCAGGGCGGGCAGCAACCCCGCGACGGACAGGTAGGTTGGCAAGAAGCTCCACATAATAAGGTTGGACTTGGCCTTGCCCGCTAGGCTGCTGGGGATGTTCATGTGTGCCGCTGCCATGAACCGCCGCAAAGAAGCCACCCAGAACTCGCGCAGAAGATACGCACAGATAACCAGGGGCGGAAAGAATCCCTGCACCGTGGCTATGATGATCAGGAATGATTCATAACAGAGGTCACAGAATTGGTCGAGGATCGCGCCCAGGCTCGTGACCTGGCCGGTGCGACGGGCGACGTAGCCATCAAGATAGTCGGTCACGCCGGCCACGATCGACAGCACGATGCCCCAGCCGTGGGAAACGTAGAAGTAGACGACAGCGCCCAGCAGAATCAGCAAGATGCGCGACAGAGTAATGACGTTCGGCACGGTTCGGATGTCACGCCCGAAGGTGGAGCCCATGACATTTGCATAGCACAGATGACCATTCACGGGTGAGGGCCGGGACGGGGACGGAGACGGGGACGGGGTCCGTGACGGGGCCCCGCCAGGATGGGGTTCAGCGTTTCGGGTGGGTCAGGCGCCACAGAATGGCAACGACGCGGTCGAGCAGCGCGGAGGCGGGGGCGGCCTGGGCCTGGGCGATGTAGCCCCAGGTCGTGGCGAGGGCCAAAGCGGTGCGCACCTCGGCGGCGCTGCCCGCGGCCACGCGGTACAGGTGAAATCGATCGCGGCCAGTGCGCTGGGACCCTTCGTCGAGGCACATGGCCACCGAGCTAGCAGCCCGGCGCATCTGGCGGCACAAGTCAGGATCGCGCCGATTGATCGGATCGAGCAGCGGGCGCAG
>PMBY01000077.1:0-182 GCA_003153875.1 Myxococcales bacterium
TTCGTGGGCCACACCGGCTACCTGGCCGAGAAGCTGGGAGCCCGCGACGAGCGCATGGCCTTCCTCACTCCCGACTATCTGCTGGCGTTGCAGACCACGCACATTCCTCTGTGCCAGGTGTCCGATCATCTCAAGCCTGCCGGGATCGTGACCTCCCTCAAGATGCTGGCGCAGGCGGGTCG
>PMBY01000077.1:189-2629 GCA_003153875.1 Myxococcales bacterium
CTTCATCGAGCGGGTCAAGCACTACCGGTTGATCCTGGCCATGTACCACGACCAGGGGTTGATTGCAGTCAAACCGGCCTTTCCTCGCGCCTCGGTGAACGTGACCCTGGGACTGCCCGTAGTGCGCACATCGGTGGATCACGGTTCGGGCTACGACATCGCGGGACGAGGAATTGCCAGCGAAGTCAGCCTGCTTTGTGCCATCAAGGCGGCGCTCGAGCTTCTGTCCGGGCGCTCTGCTGGTTGAGCTTGGCAAGCACCACCTGCGCGCGCTGTAATGGGGCTATGAAGACGCTGGCGTTCTGGGCCACCGTGCTGGCCCTGGTGGGGCTGGCTTCACCTGCCCGAAGCGAGTCGATTTACCGCTATCGCGATCCCAACACCAAGCGCGACGTCTTCGTCACTCGGTTGGATCAGATTCCCGCCCCGTATCGTGAGCAGGCCAAACTGGTGGTTGCGGATGGCGTGCTGGTTGATTCGAGCAACCAACCAGCCAAGGACGCACCATTGGGCACTGTGATCTATGGAAACCGGACGCCCGCTGGCGCCTTGGAAACCATCGAGCGCACGGTCGGCGACGCCTGGCACGGCGGGCACGATGCGGGTGGGCTGTTGAGGACGTTGACTACGGCGATCGACACGGCGTTGGTCGGGAGCGGTAGGCGCCCGCTGTCTGCCAGTGAAGTGGCGCAGATCAAGCGCATGCTGGTCGAAGCGGCAGTGGCGTTGGCATTGGCTGGCCTGTTGGCCTTGCTGGGGTCGATCCTGGTGATGGTGCACGCCTTTCGTGCCGAGCACCGCTGGTGGATGGTGTTCATCTTCCTCTTCCCAGTGCTGGGGATTGCCTACGTCCTGATGCACGTGGAGGCTCAGCGTCGCTGGTTCAAATTCGCGACGCTGCTCGCGCAGGCCGCGCCCTATGCGGTCGCGATGGCTATCGGGTGGCGCTTCGCCGTTTTCTTCCGAGCGCTCTTGGCGGGAAGCTAGCCCATCAGACGACTGGCGACGGGTCTACTGCAGGAAGATGTCGGGCTTGGGCGGGTCGGCCATGCCGGGGCCGATGTGGAATCCCACGTGCGGCGGCTGGTTGTAGCTTGACTGCTCAAACGACACCTGCGCTCGGTAGGTCGGATCGTGCATCAGCGTGTAGATGCGGCGCTTGGTCACAATCGTCGTGGTGTACAGCCTCAAGGCCGTATTGCCGGATTCGCGCAGCACCAGTTCCTCGCGCCAATCGCCCAGTAGGTCGGCGGTCAGCGTCGGGGTGGACTTGGTGCTGTTGTTCGACGAGCAGCCGCTCGCGGTCAGCAAAGTCCCGCCTCCGTCCTTCGTGATCGAGGTCCCGTTGTTGAGCTCGCGTAGTTCGTCAGCGTCCCAATAGATGAGGAAGTCGGTCCCCGCATTTGAGGCAACGTCGACACCAGTCTTGCAGTTCTTTCTGCCATGGGTGCTGGAGCACACGGCCGCATCGACATCGAGGGGGTTGACATAGTCGGCGACGCCACGTCCGTTATCGCTGCCTCCTGTCATGTTGAAGTAGAGCGTGCAGGTAGAGGCATCATGGCAATCTTGACCCCCTGCCATCTCGTGAGGCAGGAAGACCGAGATGCCTTTACCGACCACCAGCTCGCTCACGTGCAAGGCATCGCCATGGCCGATTCCCGTCGCGCACCTGAAGCTTCCGTCGCCGTTGATGGTCGACGATCCGGGGATTATCTCTTGCGCACCATCGCCGTCCACGTCCGCCGCCATGCATGAGTGGCAGCCTTGGCCGTAGGCTCCAGTGCCGGCGGTGGACCCGCTATCGTAGATCCAGTTCGTCGCCAACACACCATCGCGGAAGGTCATTGCAGAAACCGTCAGACGCGTGTAGTAGCCGCGTTGCTGGATGATGCTCGGCCGGCCGGTGGCAACGCCGCTAGCCTTGTCCTTCACGAACGCGAACCCACCGTTGTAGCGGTGCGACCGATTGCCCTGGTCGTCGCCCCAAGTAGCAACCGCATTGGCCAAGGTTCCGTAGGGCACGGGATAGTCCACGGTCGCCAGTTCCGAGCCGTCTACGCCGCTGAACACGGTTAGCCACTCCGGTCCTTCCAAGACCATGCCTCGAGTGCTTCTGTAGTCCTTGGCGTTGTCGGCGCCCGCTGCTGGCCCCTTGCTCAGGAAGTTGCCCTTGCCATCCTTGGTGCCTGGCGCCGTCTTGAACGCCACCTCNNTCACCGTCGAAGTCGTACACCGAGAACTGCGTATCGTGCGCTCCGGCGCGGATGTTTGTGCCCACGTTAATGCTCCACAACTTCTTGCCTGCCATCGTGTACCCATCGATGATGCAAGGGTCTGTCGTGCCGGTCGCCCCAGAGTCTTTCGAATTCGACGGGTCCCACTTGAGCACGATGTCGAGCTTGCCGTCGCCATCGAGATCCCCTGTGCTCGCGTCGTT
>PMBY01000209.1 GCA_003153875.1 Myxococcales bacterium
CGGCCCAATCTGCACCTGTCGGCCTATCGCAAGGGCGACGACACCCCGGGCGTGCGCGACCGCATCCTGCGCCTTCTGTGCAGCCGCCGCGAGCAAAGCGGCATCGTGTATTGCCTGTCTCGCAAGTCCACCGAGCACACCGCCGCGTTTCTCAGCAAGCACGGTGTGCGCGCCCTCGCCTATCACGCCGGCATGGAGCCGCGCCANNGGCATGGGCATCGACAAGTCCAACGTGCGCACCGTCATCCACCGCGACATGCCCCGGTCCATCGAGGCCTACTATCAGGAGATCGGCCGCGCGGGTCGCGACGGCGTGGCCAGCGACTGCGTACTTTTCTATTCGTGGGCCGACGTGGCCAACTACGACCGCCTGTTCGAGTTGAACGCAGAGACCACGCCCGAGGTTCTGCAGCAGCACCGGCTGCGCGTGCGCGAGATGTTCCGCCTGGCCGACGCCACGACATGCCGTCACCAGGGATTGGCCGGCTACTTCGGCGAATCCATGGGTGCGTGCCGCGCTTCCTGTGACATCTGTGCAGGCTTCGATGTGGTGGCCAAGAGCAAACCGGTCAGCAAGCGAAGGGGCAAGGCCGCGATGGCCGCAACGGCTGACCTGCCGACCGGCGAAGAGGAAGCCTTGTTCCGGGCGCTCAAGACCTTGCGCAAGCGTCTGGCCGACAGCCGCAAAGTGCCGGCCTACGTGATCTTCAGCGACGCCACCTTGCTGGCCATGGCTGCCGCGCGCCCACGCACGCGCACCGAGTTCCTCGCCATCTCGGGCGTGGGCCCCAAGAAGCTGGCCAGCTACGGCGACGTGTTTCTCGCCGCCCTGGCGCCGAGCGGAGGCCGGCGTGGGGCGGGGCCTGGGAGGGCCAAGGCGAAGTGAGGGGCGGGCGAGCCGCCCACTCACCCTGGCGGCCCCGCCTCCCCCCTCGGCCGATACTGCATGACTCCGAGTCGCAGTTGCATTGGCTCTTCTGGCGGGGTTTCGAACCGCTCCATCAGTTCATAGTTGGCGACAATCCAGGCAGCGATTTGCGGCGCGTAGGGTTCATTGCGGAACAACAGACCCTTGGACGATATCCGGTCCAGATCGAGGACCAGAATCTCAGGGGGCGTCTTCTGAAGTTGCTGCAACACGTACGCCTCGCCCAGGGAAGCAATCTCAGGGGGCATCAGGTTGAGGCAGGGATTGGGGTTCACCCGTTGTGCCAGCACGTTGATCATCGCCCCCTCGGGCGCCACGGCCAGGGTCTTGCCAGGCTCCACCTTGCGCGACAGGAAAGTCAGCAAAGCGTTGACCTGGTTGGCGCGATTGTCAGACAGGAAGGAATTGGCGCCCTCGCCGACGGTAACGGTATTGCGGGAAAGGTTAAGCCCGCTGATTTGCAGGTGCACAGTCACGAAGCCGGCCAGCAGGGCAAGGCTCATGAGGCGGAAGCCGCTTGCTGAGCCGCCATGCCGGGCGATAGCCGCCGGGATCCAGTCGAGCAGGGCCATGACCACCAGCATGGTGGCCGGCACCGCCAGGACGAAGCCGTAATTGTAGAAGCGCGCGTTGAGCAGGATTTTCCCCAGCAGTCCCATCCCAAGGACGACGAGCATTAAGCGCGTGGTCAACTGCCCGCGGGCAACAGGCTCGCCTCGCTTCTTGGCCAGCGCCTGGATGGTCACCACAGCGAGGATAGCCAGAAATAGCGGCAGGGGACGCGCCAGCTCCGAGGGAAGGATGTGGCGCCACAGGGCGGCCATGAACACAGCCGCGGTGGCGGCGACCAGGAACCAGATGGCCTTGCGACGGCCCTGTTCCGCGCGAATCCCCAGGGCCGCGACCATGAACGGAATGAGCGCGAGTGTGTAGATCACACCCCAAGCAAGCATCCGGCGCAGGTTGATCTCCACGTGGTCGAGTCCGATGCTCTCGCGGTAGAAGTTCAAGGCATTGACCTTCGCATCGAAGACCCAAATCCACGAGCCAAGCACCCCGCGCAAAGCGCTTGCCCATGGCATGTGCCTGGCCAACAGTGCGAGGGCTGCCAAAGGGACCACCAACGCCGGTGCCAACACCTGGGCCAGAATCGCCCACCATTTGGCGCGCGCCCGAGGTTCATAGGCCAGGGTTGCTGCCAATCCCAGGCCGCAGGCCACCCAGGCAGGGAACGAAATCTCGGCGCGGGTCAGAAACACCAGTCCCAGTTGCACGCCTGCCAGAACAGCCAGTCGCGCAGACAGAGCATCGGTGTAGCGGGCCAGGCAAAGAATGGCGCCCAGGCTCAGGGCCAGGCCATGGACCATGTCGTACGAATAGGGGCAGATGAAGTTGTAATTGCCCATGGGCACCAGGTCGGCCAGGCCGAACATGGTCACGAACACCACGGTGGCTGCGGTCGCTGCGGTTCGGCTACCCACTCGGCGCAACACCTGGTACAGCAGCCACAGAAAACCGATGAATAGGATCACGTTGCAGAACACCAGGGTCTGCAGTGTTGGCCCGAACAGTCTCATCCACGCGGCATTCAGGTAGGGCGACAGAGGCCCGGTGAAAAAGGCGATGTCCCGGTACAGGACCTTGCCCTGCGCCAGCTGGGCCGCGGTGTACAGGTCGCGCCAAAAATCGATGAGCAAATTGGGCCAGCGGTCCCAGGTCCACGAGAGCATGATCGCGGTCACCAGCCCGATGATCCCGGTCGGTGCCGACCGCGGCAGCCACTCGGCCATCGCGGGGGTATCCGGTGGCGGGGGCGGCGCCTTCTCACGTGCTGCGCGCCACGTTCGCCCGCCCTTGCCTGCGCCTCGCCGGCCCATCTAGCCCCCGGTCCGTTTCAGGATCACGACCTTGTCCTCGGTGGTGTTGTTCTCAAAGAGGTGCACGGCCGGATCCTCCCGGTTCTCGAAGATGGTGTCAGGGGCGTCGATGGTGATGCGAGTGTAGCTCTTCCAGTCCACGTTCTGGTTCAGGTACTTTCCCACCTCCAGATCCTTCACGCAGGTCACATGCTTGCGCATGATGATCCAGTCCGCGCGCCGGCCTGGAGTCAGGTCTTCCCCGGTCAGTCCGCCCACCACGCGCAGGTGGTTGTAGAACTTGATGGGCAGATCCCCGTAGGTGATCGCGACCACGTCGCTGGGCTTGGCGTTCTGTTGCAGGTAGTCCGTTATCCCTCTGATGGGCCCGCGGAAGTCATGGGTGATCTCGTGAAGGTAGCGACCGATGTTTCCGCTCAGGATGACCCATGCCACCGCCGCGACAAAGACCAGCGTGTGGATGCTGGCCAGTCCCTCCAGCAAGAACGCCGTGAGCAAGCACAGGACCGGGATCATGGGGCCGAGATATCTAAAGAACGGCAGCACGCTGAAGCTGCACAGCACCAGGTAGGAGACGACCAGATAGATCAGCAACAAGGCCACGCTGTTCCACTGACTACGATGCAAAGGCGCCTGTTTGCGCAGCACGCGCACGATGATGACCACCGCTGGCACCAGCAACACAAAGGGCGAAAAGAGGTAAGCGCGGATCTGGCCAGCGTAGGGGCCGAGAAAACGCAAGAACTGAGCCCAGGTCAGCACCCGGGGATAGGCCTGTCGGTAGCTCACACCCATCGTGTAGATGAGCCAGGGTGCGCACAAGACCGCGGCCGCGGTGAAGAGCAGAAGCAACTCCTTTCGCCGCTCCGGCTTCCATATTGCCGCGTGGATTAAGACCGCCAGCCACAGCGAGAGAAAGTAGATGTTCTGCGTGTAGAACAGCAGAATCGAGGCTGGCGCCAACACGCTGCGATGCCTGCCGCTCACATAGCCGTAGAGCCCGAGCAAGGACAGGAACATGGCCGGGCTGTAGTAGCGGCACTGCTTAGCCAGAAGCAGGAAAGGAACAGAGGAAACGAGCAAGGCCGCGGCAGCGATGGCCAGGTACCGCCGCGCGAATAGCGCCGTCGCCAGAAAATAGAGCAGCACAGGGCAGGCGATCCCCAGCAGGGCAAAGGGCAAACGCGCAGTGAATGTGCTGACGCCGAACAACCGAAAGAACGTCGCCAGCAAATAGAAGGGAAGCCAGGGATGCCATTTGTAGACGTGGTCAGCGCCGAATTCCGCGCCCGCCTCCTGCGAGAAGGAATTCACCCCGTCGTGTCCCAGGGGCAGGCCATGGTCCAGGATGGTCTGGCTGATGAGCGCAGTCTGCGCTTCGTCGTCCCACAGCCGTTGGTCACCCAGATTCCATAGCAGCAGAAACGCGGGAACCAGGACCAGGCCAGCCACCACGGCTCGGCCAACCTGTCGATTCGGGACAGGAGCAGCGCTCGCGGTTTCCCCGACACTGTTTTTCGCCGCGCGCGTTCGGCCCGGCCTCGACGAGCCCGACCTTCGCTTCAATCGCCGCGTCCGGTAGGGATGGATGTGATGGTTGTCATGGGATGGGTTCCTTGCGCAGAGGAGGCACGGGAGCCTCGGCTTCCCGGTGCAGCCGCTAGATACGTGAGAGCGAACCCTACCACCGCACAACGCTCGGGGAACAAGCTTGACCGGATTTCGCGCCTCTAGTATACGACGCGACAACCGACGACGAAGGCGGTGGAGTCCGCCGATAACTGCCACGATCCTACCGCGGCCGATGACTCCTACGGGGCTGATCTCCGCTAGGAGGCATCAAAGCTGGATCTTGAGGTCAGCCCAGGAGNNTGGTTTGGCCTAGCTCTCATCGCCACGTTCCTCGCCGCCAGGCTGAAGATCTCCATGGCGCTCATGGAGATCATCGTCGGAATTGCGGCGGCGGCGGCCATCGGGCACTTCTTGGGCAAGGATGCCATGGGCGCCGATTTGCCCGGGCTCAAGTTCCTCGCCAGCACCGGGGCTGTGCTGCTCACCTTTCTGGCGGGGGCAGAACTCGAACCAGCGGTGATGCGGAGGAAATGGAAGGAGGTTTCGCTCGTCGGAGCGGTTGGGTTTCTCGCTCCATTTCTTGGGTGCGCGGCGGTGGCCCGTTTCGTCCTAGGCTGGTCTCCCAATGCGAGCTGGCTCGCAGGCATCGCGCTCTCGACCACATCGATGGCAGTGGTCTACGCCGTGATGCTCGAGACTGGGTTCAACCGCACGGATTTTGGCAAGGGCATCCTGGGAGCCTGCTTCGTCAACGACCTCGGGACTGTGCTTGTCCTGGGCTTGATGTTTGCGCCGTTCACCTGGCGTACCGCAGTTTTCGCGGTCGCGTGCCTGGCGGCCTTCGTGCTCCTCCCGCTGGTGACGCCGCACCTTATGAACCACTACGCCAACCGCACCGCCGCGTTTCGTACCAAATGGGTGCTGTTCATCCTGTTCGGCCTCGGCGCGCTCGCGCTGTGGTCGGGCAGCGAGGCGGTTCTCCCGGCGTACATCGCCGGGATGGTGCTTGCGTCCACCCTCGGCACCGATCACGTTTTCGTGCGCCGACTCCGGACGCTCACCATCGGATTCCTGACGCCCGTCTACTTTCTGCGTGCCGGCTCGTTCGTGTCGGTGCCCGCGTTGTTGGCGGCTCCCCTGGTCTTCCTNNAACGAACGGTGGTACTACACCCTGATGATGTCGACCGGCCTTACCTTCGGGACCATCTCGGCGCTCTACGGGCTCAGCCACGGGCTCGTCACCCAGCAGCAGTATTCGCACTTGGTCGCGGTCGTCATTGGGTCGGCCTTGGTGCCCACCTTGATCGCCAATGCGGCATTCCTGCCGCGGCACCTTTTACCGCGGCATCCTGAAACCGAACGGGCTGCCGACGCCGAAGCCGTCCGCGCGCGAAGACCGGTCGAGCCTCAGGATTCGCTCGAAGACGGTTGATCGGAATTGCCGTTGGTCACNNAGTGCGCCTGCACCTCCTGCGCCGCAACCGTGGTCATGGCCACCTGCGCATCGCCGAGTTCGATCATGTTGCCCACGCCCGCTTGGTAGCGCCCCTCGGCCAGGCGAAGCTGCTCGCCGGCGTTGACCACCGCCTCGTGGGTGGCCTCCTCGCTCGCCTTGGCCGCGCGCACAGCCAGGCGCGCCTGCTCCAGGTCCAGGCGGATCTGCTGACGCTGAATTTCGTACTGNNTGCCAGGTGAGCGTGAGCGCCGCATTCCAGTTCCACGCCATACTGTCGAGAGCGGGCCCCGCATCCGTCAGTGCGGTGCTGGCACCCAGAGCCGGGCCGTATCCGCCACGGGTGGCACTGATGGTGGCTTCCTGCGCCCGTACCTGCTCGGCCAACGCCCTCAGATCGGGCCGCGCCTTGAGCGCCAGCGGCAGCAGATCCTCGGTGGTGCTCTCCTCGCCCGGCACCGGCTCGGCGGCCGTGGCCTCCACATCGTAGTCGATCGGCCCCTCGACGCCCATGGCTTGATTGAGCTGGGCCTTGGCCACGTCGTATCCGTTCTGCGCGGTGATGAGCTGCACCCGCGCCGTGGCCCGGTTGGTGAGAGCCTGGGCCAGAGCAATCTCCGGCTGCGTGCCAGCCCGGACGAAACCCTGGGCTTGCACNNACCTCGCTTGCCCCTTGCGCCCGGGCATTGATCCTGGCCGCACTCCATTTGCCCGTGGTCTGCCCGAAATCATAGATGAGTTGGTTCGCGGAAAGGCCGAAGTTGTAGTAGTTGAAGGTGTCAAAGTTCGACGAGCCAGGGTTGATACCGCCCGCACTCCCTGGGTTCGGCGCGTAGTTTGAAGTCGTGCGCCGGTAGCCGGCTGTCCCGCTCAGTTGGGGCAAGAGCGCGGCCCGGCTCTCGTCGGCGCGAGCATCGGCCACCTCGGTCTGGGCGCGGGATACTCCGAGCTGCGGGTGAGTGGTGCGCGCTGTGCGCAGGGCCTCGTCCAGGGTCAAAACGCGTCCCTTTTGCGCGCGGGCCGGACTGACCAAGAGACAAACGGCGACGGAAAGAAGCAGTAGGCGTTTCATTCGTACCTCAAGGCTTCAATGGGATCGAGACGGGAGGCTTTTTGCGCCGGGTAGAGCCCGAAGACTACGCCCACCAGACCCGAAAAGCCGACCGCGATCAAGATGACGTCAAGACGAATCAAAATGGGCCAACCGAAGTTGGCGGCCAATCGATTGGCGGCCAGCAGCCCCAGCAGGATGCCGATGATGCCGCCCGCAATCGACAGCGCCAGCGCCTCGACCAAGAACTGCGACAGCACGTCGCGCGGCCGCGCCCCCACCGCCATACGGATGCCGATCTCGCGCGTGCGCTCGGTGACACTGACGAGCATGATGTTCATGATGCCGATGCCGCCCACGATGAGCGACACCGCGGCGATGCTGGCCAGAAGGGTGGTCAACGTCTTGACGCCCTCCTGCTGGGCGCTGGCCATCTCGGTCAGATTGCGAATGCTGAAGTCGTCGTCGGCGCCGATGGGAATGTGATGTCGGTCGCGCAGCAAGGTGGCAATTTGATTCTGCGCACGGGTGGTGGCTTCGCTCGACACGGCGCTGACCATGAGCGCGCCGGCGATGAATTTCTGCAGGCCACCCTGAATCTTGGCCTGGAAGGTGGTGTACGGAATGAAGGCGGCGTCGTCGTAGTCTTGACCGGTGGCTGACTGCCCCTTGCGCGCCAGCACGCCGATGATCTGAAAGGGTACTTTCTGTATGCGCACGGACTGACCGGTTGGATCGGCATTGGAACCGAAGAGCTTGTCCACCACGGTCTGCCCTAGCACCACCACCTTGCTGCCCGCTTCGATGTCTGACTGACTGATGGGACTGCCCATGGCGACGGGCCAGGTGCGCATCAGCAAGTACTCGGGCGCAACGCCGTTGATTGAGGTAGCCCAGTTCTGGTCTTCACTGATCACTTGCTGATTGCTGCGCAGCTGCGGACTGGCGTAGCGAACCGCACTGGCTTCGCTGCGAATCGCCTTGAGATCGTCCCAGGTCAATGTGGGCATGCTGCCGAATCCCCCGTGCGCGCCCGACGCCGTGGTGGTGCCGGACAGGACCACCAGCAGGTTCGAACCCATGGAAGCAAACGCCTCTTCCACGCGCGCCTTGGCGCCCTCGCCGATGGCCACCATGGCAATCACCGCGGACACGCCGATGATCACACCCAGGGTGGTGAGGAACGAGCGCATCTTGTTGCGCAGAAGCGCGCGCACCGCGACCCGCAGCACTTGCAATGGACTCACGGCGCAGCCTCCGCGCCGACGGGAATGGGCTCGGCTCGCAGCGGCGTCTGCCGCTCGTCAGACTGCACGCGGCCGTCGTGCATGACCACCACGCGCGAGGCGTAGCGGGCGATGTCCGCCTCATGGGTGACTAGCAAGAGCGTAATGCCACTTCTGCCCAGTTCCTGGAACAGCGCCATGATCTCGACGCTGGTGCGCGAGTCCAGGTTGCCGGTGGGTTCGTCAGCCACGATGAGGCGCGGTCGCGTGACCAGGGCGCGCGCCACCGCCACCCGCTGCTGTTGCCCGCCCGACATCTGATTGGGATGGTGGTGCATGCGTTCGCCCAGACCCACGTGTAGAAGCGCCTCGCGCGCACGAGCATGGCGCTCGCGCGCTGACACGCCCGCGTACAGCAGAGGGAGCTCGACGTTCTCCAGCGCGGTGGTGCGCGACAGCAGATTGAAGCTTTGAAACACGAAACCCAAGGTGCGGTTGCGCAGCCGCGCCAAGGCGTTGCGGTCGAGCCGCGACACCTCGTCGCCCACCAGCCAGTAGCCACCCGAGCTGGGACGGTCGAGGCACCCCAAAATGTTCATCAGGGTGGACTTGCCCGAGCCCGAAGGTCCCATCACCGCCACCGACTCGCCCTCGCTGATGGTCAGCGAGACGTCGCGTAGAGCATGGACATCCACATCGCCCATCCGGTACACCTTGCTGACCTTGCTGGCCTCGATGAGGGGCTTGCCCATCTGTGCACCTAGAACCGACGCGGNNCCCGCCGGCAGAGTCGCATCGCTAATGACCAGATCCCCGGGCTGCAAGGGGCCCTCCACCACCTCGGTCTTGCTGCCGTCGCTGGTGCCGGTCTTGATGCGAACCGGGCTGGGCAGATCATTGCGCAACACCCAGACCGTGCGTCGATCGGGTGGCTCGTCGCTCTTCGCCAAGCCGCCCGCACGCGCTGGCCCGGCCGCTCCCGCCGGCGGACCGCCCGAAGCGCCGTCGCTGCCGGAGCGGCGTCCGTGGGGCACTTCCAGCTTGAGCGCGCTGACCAAATCAGCGCTAGGGCGAAAGCGGAGGGCTGCGTTGGTCACGCGCAGCACGTCGTCCTTGTTGGCGAACACGAAACTGATGTTGGCGGTCATGCCTGGCCGTAGCTTGAGCTCGGAATTGTCGACGTCGATGACGGCGTCGTAGGTAACCACGTTCTGCACCGTCGTGGCGGCGTTGCGAATCTGGCGAACCGCGCCCTTGAACGGCTCGCCCGGAAAGGCGTCCACGGTGAATGTGGCTTGCATGCCCGCGCGCAGCTTGCCCACGTCAGCCTCGGCCACACTGGTGTCCACCTGCATTTTGCGCAGGTCCTCGGCGATGACGAAGAGGATAGGCGCTTGCAGCGAGGCGGCCACGGTCTGGCCCACGTCCACATTGCGCGAGATCACCGTGCCATCGGTGGGCGACACGATGTCGGTCAGGGCCAGGTTCACCTCGGCCAAGTGCAAGACAGCCATGGCCTGCTTGACATTGGCTTGGTCGGCCTCGACCTGGGCCAGGGCTGAGCCGGCATTGGACTCGGCGGTGTCCAGGTCCGAAATGGCTATAAGTTTGTCTTTCGCCAGCGGGCCCTGCCGCTTGAACTGCCTGTCGGCGAACTTGGCCAGCACCCTATCCTTGTCCAGGGTGGCCTTGGCCTGGGCATAGTTGGCGCGGGCATTCTCCAGCGTGGCTTGGAACAGGCGGGGATCGATCTTCGCGATGACCTGCCCCTTCTTCACGGTCGAGTTGAAATCGGCGTGGAGCCTCAGAATTGAGCCGGACACCTGGCTGCCAACCTGCACGGTAACCAGCGCCGACAGAGTCCCGGTGGCGGTGACCCGCGCAGTGATGCGACCGCGATCCACCGCCGTGGTTTCCCATTGCACCTTGGGCTTGCTGGATCGCCGTTTCACCAGATAGGCCGTACCCCCGGCCAGCGCCAACACCAGGACCACGGCACCCCAGAACTTGGTCGACTTGAGCCAACTCATGCGCGTCTCCTGCCACTATCTATCGCGCGCTCGCCTTTCGGCCAGCCCATTCGTGGACGGCGCCGGTGCAGGCGGCGCATTGCGGTCCAGTTCATCCAGATTGTCCACCATCCGCCGGAGCCAGCCCCGCAGTGTGGCGATCTCCTCCGACGAGAAATGCGCCACCGCTGCTTTGCGAACTTCCTCTGCCACGACCAGGCAGCGCGCGCCGAATTGCTCACCCCGAGGGGTCAGCACCATGCGGCGACGCCGACGGTCGGCGGGGTCGCTGTCCAGACGAACCAGTTTGCGCCGGCTCAAGGCGGCCAACACACGGGAGGCCGTGGGCTGGTCCATGGGCAAGGCTGCCAGGATCTCGGCGAGCGACGCCCCCTGGCGTTCCACCAGCGCCACCAGCAACCAGAATTGCTGGTTCGACAGCCCCAGATCGCGCACCCGCATCTCCACAGCCTGGCGCTGCCGGCGTCGCAGACCAGCCAGCAAGAGTCCGATCGGTACTTGCTTTGCTAACATATGCTGTGCTATATATTTCTCCATTCGCCAGGCGCTGTCAATCGGTAGTTGAGGTGATTCATCTCGTCAGCCACCCGCCGCCGAGAACGCAGAGGTGAGAGGGGAGGCCACAGAGTCGGAGAACACGCATTGATGTTCCGGCGTGCAGAAAGAATCTTCGCGGCTAGCGAAGATGCACAACGCTAGGAGTACAGGGACCGGATGAAGAAGGGGAGAGCTCACACCCCTCTGTGCCCTCCCTCTCCCCTCAGTGTGCTCAGCCGCCACCCCCTCACCCGCTCCCAACCCGCTCCTACAAATCGAGATCCGCCTGGGCGGCGTGCTCCATGATGAACTTGAAGCGCGCCTCGACGTCTTTGCCCATCAGCTCGGTCAAGATGCGGTCGGTCTCCGGGCCGTCGCTGACGGTCACGCGCAGCAGCCGTCGCGTGGCCGGATCCAGGGTGGTCCGGCGCAGCTCCTCGGGCTGCATCTCGCCCAAGCCCTTGAAACGCATGACCTCGGGCTTCGCATTCTTGGGCAGAGCCGCCACAATGCGATCGCGATCCGCCTCGTCGAGCGCCCAGAAGGTTTCTTTGCCGTGGTCCACGCGAAACAGCGGCGGCTGCGCGAGGTAGACGAATCCGCCCTGGATGAGTGGTCGCAAATGCCGGTAGAAAAAGGTGAGCAGCAGGGTGGCGATGTGGTGGCCGTCGGAATCGGCGTCCATCATGAAGATGATCTTGTGGTAGCGCAGGCGCTCCAGGTTGAACTGCTCGCCCACGCCGCACCCGAGCGCGGACACCACGTCCTGCAGTTCCTTGTTCGAGAGAACCTTTTGCAATGACGCCTGCTCGGCGTTGAGCACCTTGCCGCGCAAGGGAAGGATGGCCTGGTGCTTGCGCTCGCGGCCCTGCTTGGCCGAGCCGCCGGCCGAGTCGCCCTCGACGATGAACAGCTCGCTCTTTCCCGGGTCGGTCGACGAGCAATCCGCCAGCTTGCCCGGCAAATTCAGCCGGTGCGAAATGGCGGTCTTGCGGGACACCGCCTGCGAGGCGGCGCGCGAGGCCTCGCGCGCCTTCGCGGCCAAGCTGATGCGCTCGACGATGGCCGTGCCCGCGGTTCGGTTCTGGTGCAGAAAAGTCTCCAGCGCCGGTCGGATGGCGTTGTCCACCAAAGCCTGCGCCTCGGGATTGCCCAGGCGCTCTTTGGTCTGACCTTGGAACTGCGGGTCGTGCAGATAGATCGACAAAACCCCCACGATGCCTTCGCGGATGTCTTCCGCCGTCAAGTTGAGGTTCTTGGGCGCCAGGCCCGCGTCGTCGAGAAACGAGCGCATGGCCTTGATGATAGCGGCGCGCAGCCCCTGCTCGTGCGTGCCGCCCTGAGTGGTGGGGATGCCATTCACGTAGGTGCGCAGCGTCTCTTCGTGCGATTCGGTCCACTGCAAGGCGCACTCGATGCGCACCCCGTCCTCGCGCTGAAAGTAGAAGACCTGCGGAACCGTGGGCGGCTTGCCTCGGTCGGCGACGATCTTGGCCAAGAAGTCCGCGATGCCGCCCTCGTGTTGCAAGACATCGCTGGTGCCGGCGGCTTCGTCGCGGAAGGTGATCTTGAGGCCCTTGTGCAAGAAGGTCTTGGCGTCCAGTCGAAAACGGATGGTGTCCGCCGAGAACTCCTGCTTGCCGAAGAGCTGCGGGTCGGGCCGAAAGAAGGTGGTGGTTCCCGAACCACGCGCCGGCCCCTTCTTGGTCAGCTTGCTGGTGGCCACGCCCCGCGCATAGCTCTGCTCCCACTCGAAGCCGTCGCGCCGCACGCGCGCCACCATCTCCTCGGACAGGGCGTTGACCACCGACGCGCCCACTCCGTGCAGACCGCCGGAATATTGATACTGCCCCGAGGAGAACTTCCCCCCGGCATGCAGCGTGGTGAGCACCAGCTCCAGCGCCGATTTCTTGAATTCCTTCTTGAGGTCAACCGGGATGCCGCGACCGTTGTCCACCACGGTGGCCGAGCGGTGATCCTTGTGCAGGGTCACCTCGATGTGGGTGGCGTAACCGTTGATCACCTCGTCGACCGAGTTGTCCACGATCTCCCACAGCAGGTGATGG
>PMBY01000259.1 GCA_003153875.1 Myxococcales bacterium
GCGCGACGGCCACGCCAACTGCGCCTTCCCTTTGGCTAGCGCCTCCAATCACTCGTGAAGTCGGTGGCATGCGTGGAATTCAGGAGTTAGGCTTCTTCAAACTGGCTCGTCTAGGAAATCCCATGCGCGCACTACTTCCGCTGGCCTTGGTTGTACTGGCTGCATGTGACGGTGGCAGCGGGACCATGAAACCGGGCCAGGATTGTCTGTCCTGCCACAAGCCCGGCGGCGAGAAGCCTTGGACGCTCGCGGGAACGGTCTTTCCGACCGCAACATCCGTCACGAACCAAGGGCTGTCGGGCGCCACCGTCCAGATTACCGACGCCAACAGTGCGACGGTGACCCTGACATCGAACAGCGCCGGGAACTTCTACACGCCAAACGCGCTGGCTTTTCCGGTCGCGGTCGCGATCACCCATGCCGGCAACACCGTCAACATGAACGCCGCGCCCAGCGGCGCCTGCAACAGCTGCCACAGCGAGCCTCCACTGAACGGTGCGCCCGGGCGAATCAACGTGCCCTAGATCTCTACCGGTAGAACCTGACGTCATCAATTGTGACACGGCCTGTGCACATCTCGATGCCACCATCATCTTCAGGCGCGACCGGGACAGTGAATTGCCATAGCGTGAAGATCAGCTTGGTTGGGTCGAACGCTGTGGCCGGGTTGCCCCGAATGTCGGGGCTGGCGAAAGGCGCCTTTATCGTCCGGTCGCATCATCCTGGCCACTGGTAAACCCCTCTAGCGGTCGAGGCTCGCATCCTACGTGTGTCGCGGTTGCTGCTCACAGTGTACAGTGCGCTTGTCTGTAGCTATGCTCCCGGTGTACCGTGTGCTTGTTTGTCGCTGGGCTTGGCCCGTAGAAAGGAGTCTCCACTTTGGTGAAAGAAAGGGACTGTCATGAACAGCAAGCGTGATCGTAGGTGTGGTGTTGTTTCCTTGACCGTTGGACTCGTTTTGCTCGTCTTCGGTGGTTGTGGAAAACAGAACTGCACTGATGGGTGCAGCAAGAACGGTGACTGCTACGATGGCCTGATCTGTCTCGAAAGCTGCACCTCCCTCAGTGGAATGGGGACTTGCACGCCGAGGATGCAGTGCGTTCCCAAGGAGTGCGCTCAGTGCGCCAACAGCTGTAGCTTCACTGAGGCAATCGGCTCGGGCACCGGCGATAGCGATAGCTGCTCCGCGGGAACGTGTCAGTGAGATGATCTCCAAGGAAGCTTTGAGCGCGCACAGAGGGGTTTGCCCCGTGATGTCCAGAAGAGCAGTCGGGTCGGGGACCGGCGCGGTGGTGTGTAGGACGCCCCTTGGCTGTGTCCGCGCCCAGTATCAGGTCTCCACTGTCGCCCAGCTCCTGGTCTTGCTCGACGGCATGGGGCGCCTAGCCGATTCTCCGATCCGGCGCGCTTTTCGTTTGCCCATGGTGGCAAGGACGGACACCCATTCCCGGTTCCGCTAACCATCTACGATGAGACGCTGGCGGTGCTTCGGCGCGCTGTGGACCAAGCCAAGTTGGGGCAGGACGAAAAACTGGCGGCGCTGCGCCGACTGGACGACCAGTGCCGCACGCTTGAGGCTGCAGCGGCCGGGCGTCCCCAGCGTGCGCCGTCGCTCTCGCTCCCTGCAATTGTCGACGACCAGCGCAGGCGTGCCCCGGCCTGGGACGGACGAACCTGCTTCGACTCTGTCGCGCGACGGCCACGCCAACTGCGCCTCCCCTTTGGCTAGCGCCTCCAATCACAATTCCAGGCAGGTTTGCGCGACCAACTGGGAGGCGATTCGGCCGGGCGGAGGCTGACTGCACAGATCCGGCCCCAGGACGGGCGCGAGCTACGCTATGGCGTCCTTGGCTGCCTTCACTGGGCGCGCCTTGACCACCTTGCGTGCTGGTTTGGCCTTGAAGACCGTCGGCTCCTTGGTGAACGGGTTGATGCCTTTGCGGGCCTTGGTGGCCGGCTTCTTGACGACGATCATGCGCACGAGTCCGGGCACGACGAAGATGCCGTTCTTCTTCAGCTCGGCATGGCCGACTTCGACCATGTCCTCAAGGACGCCCTTGACGGCCTTGCGGGTGAGCTCGTTGGCAGACTTGTCGACGAGGATCTGGATTAGGGCAGACTTTGTAATGGGACCTTTAGCCATCGTATCTCCTGCGGTTTGGGTTGGGTCTGGAAACACCCGTTCTGCGCGGCGTGAGATGGCCAACGTGCCATCCGCGTACACCGCAAAAACAGGCTGGACCGCAGACTGTAGCCGATATTTCGAGCAGAGTGCGATGAAATTCGCGAAGAAGACCGCGTTGCTCCCACCGATGGCGATGTCGCTCGCGTTCACAACCTCGGGGCTGCGGCCACATCAGACACGATCTCGCCTACTGCCACCGTGACTGCCTGGCCGCCCAGAATGGTGCGTGCGCCTGCCACCCGCACGCGTACCATTCCTCCGCGCGACGAGCATTGAAAGCCAACCATGGTGGTCTTGCCCAGGCGCTTACCCCAATAGGGAGCGAGCAGGCAATGTGCCGATCCGGTCACCGGGTCTTCCGAAATACCAACAGCCGGCGCAAAGAAGCGCGAAACAAAGTCAAATTCGCTGCCTAGCTCAGCGCGCGCCGTAGCGATCACGCCCCGGCCTGGCAGACGCGCCAGCCCCGCCATATCTGGCGCGAGCGCGCGCACCTCCGCCTCGGAACCAAACTCCACCAGATGATCAAACTTGCCATCTACCCGGTGTACCGGCCGCCCACCAAGCGCCTTTTCCAAGTCCCCATTTGGAGAAGAAGGCCGCTCCACGTCGGCAGGAAAATCCAACTCGATCCATTTTTCCCGCTTCCAGGCGGTCAGCTCTCCGCTGCGGGTGAAGAAGCGAGCAGCACTCGCAGATTCCAGGCGGCCGACTTCCCACAAGATATGCGCCGAGGCCAAGGTCGCATGTCCACACAGATCCACCTCTACCGTCGGCGTAAACCAGCGCAGCTGCCAGCCGGCTTTCCCCCTTAGCAGGAACGCGGTTTCCGAGAGGTTCATTTCGCGCGCAACGGCTTGCATCCATTCAGTGGGCTGGACAGCGGGTAAGATGCAAACACCCGCCGGGTTGCCAGCGAACGGCTTGGCGCTAAACGAGTCGACATGCGCCAGAAAGATGGCTTTGCTGTTCATGGCGCCTGCCTCAACCACAAGAGGCAGTCTACTCCATCACGCATCGGTCGAGGTGAGCCGCTATCGAGCGCTCGCTTGAAAGGTGTCGCAGGCCACAGGGTCGCCGGTTTGCATGCCGACGGTGAACCATTTCTGGCGTGACGCCGACGAACCGTGGGTGAAGGTCTCGGGCGAAACCCGACCGCGGGTCGCGCGCTGGATCCGATCGTCACCAACGGCAGCGGCGGCATCGAGGGCGTCGGCGATCTCGGTGCGACTGACCTTACCCTGATCGTAGGCGGCGTGGCCCCACACCCCGGCGAAGCAGTCCGCCTGCAGCTCGAGACTGACGGACAGCGGCCCACGCTGGCTGGGATGGGCCTGTTGCAAGTCGTCGAGAAAACCCCGAACTCGTGTCAGTCGGACGGGCGAACGGAATGGACGGCTAGCTTGGTGCGACCACGCGAGATTCGCTTCAAGCGGCGTCTCCTCGCACTGACTCGTCACTGGCATCAATCGTCGCCAATTCCCGCGGCCGCACTCCTACAGGATCGATTTCGTCCACTGGCTTCTTGCCCGCCGCGCCCAGTTCCTCCAGCTTGCGCACCGCCGGCTTGACCATGCGCTCGAACGAGCCCACCGCCGCGTTGTATGAATCTGTGGCCCGGCCCAGGGCCGCACCTAGCTTTGCGAAGTGATCGAACAGGGTGGCCAGCCGTTCGTGCAGCACGCGCCCCTGATCGCTGATCCGCTGGGCGTTTTCTGCCAGTCTCTCCTGGCGCCAGCCGTAGTGCACNNCCACGCCTTGCTCGATGAGATCCGGGCTTTCCTGCAAGGCTGCGTGGTAGATGCCTTCACTGGGCAGAAACATCACCACGAACTCAGGCGCGCTGGACAGTTCGTTCCAGTAGCTCTTGGCCGACAGCTTCAGCACATGCGCGCGCACTTGGTCGGCGTGCCGGCGCAGATGCTCGCGTCGGCGGGGCTCGTCGGCGGCCGCATCCACCGCCGCCAAGTAGGCTTCCAGCGGTACCTT
>PMBY01000379.1:0-17700 GCA_003153875.1 Myxococcales bacterium
CCGAGGTAGCCGCAGCGAAGCGGGCGGCGCGCCTGCAAGCTGCGGGCTGGTCTGCTGAAAACAAACGGTCGGTCAAGGATAGGCCGACACGCCAATCGCGGGGAACGATTGCCGGTCGTATGAGCCATTGCGAGCGCTACAATGGCGCCAATGGCGAACCGGGACGACCCGCCAACATCCGACCGGGTCGTGGGCACAAGGCTACTCGACTGGCGTGGCCGCTCGCTCGCGGCGTTTCTGGTCGTGGCTGTCTTGCTCTTGGGGGCGTCGTTCGGCCCACACTTGCCTGGCGAGTTCGTGTGGGACGACATCTACCTGGTGCAGCGGAACCAGGCCCTCTTCCGGGCCGACGGTTGGCGGGTGCTGTCGAACCACGACCTGTGGGGGCCGGTGACTGGCAAACCCTCGCAACTCTATCATCCCATCCCGATGCTTTCGCTGTGGCTGCAAGGCAGAGCGCACACCCATTCCCTGGTCGGCTTCCGTCTGGCGAATCTGGCCCTGCATGGGTTGTGCGCAGGACTGCTCTGGCTCTTCCTCCTGCGGCGCGGGGTCGGCGAAGGAGCGGCGCTGGCCGCGGCGGCAGTCTTTCTCGTGCACCCCAGTGTCACCGAGCCGGTCATGTGGATCACCGGCCGACACGATACCCTGGGCATGGGGTTCATTCTGGCAGCCATGCTGCTTTGGCCGGTCGCGGGACGCGGCATCTGGCTGAGATCCAGCCTGGCTGGCTTGGCCGCCGCCATGGCCTTTCTGTGCAAGGAACAGTTCTTGGTGCTTCCGGTCCTGCTGCTGGTCTACACGGCGCTGGAAACAAGGGGCCGGACTGATGGTCTTTCGGGCCTGCGCGCTTGGCTCATCTTGCTGCTGCCGTTCGCTGGTCTTTCGGCCAGCCTCATTTGGCGTGCTCACCTCGGTATTCGCCTGGGCAGTGACGAGCTTGCGCGCGGATTCGGGCAACAGCTCGTCTGCTACGCAACTATTGTTTGGCACTATGCCGTCCAGCTTGTCTGCTTTGGAGACTCTCCCACGCTGGACCGATTCATTCCCCTCAGTCCTTTGGCGGCAATAGGCGTCTTGGTCGTTCTGCTCGGGTTGGCGGCGCTCATTGCGCGAGCCTGGTGGCGAGAGCCCGCACGCTTTGCGCTGCCCTTGTTGGGTGTCTCATGGTTTTGTCTGTGCCTCGCCCCTCTGGTCGCGGCGGTTCCCCAGATCGGCTTCTACGGCAACCGCTACGCCTATTCTCCCCTGGGCGGACTCACGGTGGCGGTAGTGGGATTGTTGGCACCGCTGGCCGCGCGTGCCCGCGGCCACTTGCCGCGACTGTGGACCGCGGCCGCCGTGCTCCTGCCCGTCCTGCTGGTTCTGCGTACGTCGTCCGCAGCCGCCAACTGGCAATCTGACCTGTCTCTCTACCGGGCCGACCTCTTGCGCGACCCCGACAATGGCATCGCCCACTACCACTACGGCTACGCAGTTCTCCGACGGCGCGGGTGTGGTGAGGCCCTGCCGATGTTTCTTGCCGCGACACGCTTGGCTCCTGGCTATGCGCGTGGCTGGCACAATGTGGCCGGCTGTCTGGAGAATCTCGGGCGCGCGGCCGAGGCGGTAGAGCCGGCGCGGCGGGCGGTAGAGCTAGAACCTGACAACGCCCGCAACCAATATAATCTAGCGGTGGGCCTTGCGGCCCGGGACGACAGGGCCGGCGCGATGCATGCGCTGGAAGAGTGCCTGGCGCTTGAGCCGTCGTTCAAGCCGGCGCAGGAGCTACTGCTTGGGCTGGGGCGCGCTCAGGCCCAGCCATGATGGGGTGCGCCCGGGGCCAGTGCAGCCACGCCAGTGTCTGTGGCACAGTGGCGCGGATGCGTAGTGTCTCATTCAGTTCTTCTTTTTGAACAGGTCGCCCAGCGTGCCCAGTCGCGAAGGCCCGCGAGCCGCGTCCAGATCTTCCTGCGACACTACATCCGCACGCTCGCCCACACCCAGCGAGATACGACGCCGTTCTCGATCCAGCGCCAGCACGGTCACCTCCAGCGTGGCACCCACCTTGGTCAGCTCGCGCGCGTTGCGCACGGGCTTGCCGCCCGACAACTCGCCGACATGGACCAAGCCCTCGATCCCCGGCGCCAGCTCGACAAACGCGCCGAACGCCTCGATGCGCGTGACCCGGCCCGAAATCTTGGTTCCCGACGGAAATTGCGTGGCCACGTCCTCCCAAGGATCCCTCTCCAGCGACTTGAGCGACAACGAAATGCGCTCAGGTCGTTTGGGGTCGTCGGTCTTTTCCACGCGCAGGATCTGGACCTCAAGCTCTTGCCCCAGCGACAATCGGTCAGCAGGCCGCATCCCGCGGGAGAAGCCCAGCTCGGACGCCGGCAACATGCCCTGGATCCCGCCCAGGTCGATGAACGCGCCGAAATCTTTGAGCCCGACCACCACCCCGGGCAAGACCGCGCCAGGCACCAGCTTGCTGCGAATCTTGTCGGCCCGCGACCGCGCCTCGGCTTCCAGCAATGCACGCCGCGAAACCACCAGGTTGTCCCCGCGTCGGTCGACATCGTAGCGCGTGATTCGGAACTCCAGCTTGCGACCCACGTACTCGTTGGCATCTTCCACGTGGCGCATTTCTAGCTGCGAAATAGGGCAAAACCCGCGCACACCTGCCACCAACACCTCGACACCGCCCTTGTTCACGCCGGTCACCGTCCCTTCCACGGCCAGGCCGAGTTGGGCCGCCTGCTGCAGTTCAGCCTTGGCTTCAGGTCCGCGCGCTATCGCGGTACGACGCAGAACCACACAACCCGACTTGCCCATGGTTTCCACCACGCGCGCCTCGATCTCGTCGCCAACATTGACCGTCAGGTTGCCGTCCTGGTCGCGTAACTGCTGCAGCTCGATCATGCCTTCGGTCTTGCCGCCCGCGAGTTCCACGAAAGCGGTTTCCCGGCCCAGCGAGACAACGCGGCCACGTACGGAATCACCCACGCGCACGTCGGGCTCAGCCCGACGCGCGTCTTTGCCCTCGAACTCTTGCAGAAGTGCGGCGAAATTCTCTTCTTGCGGTGGCTTCATTGGCCCCTTCATACCATCACGCAGGCGTCCATGCTGGACCAGCGCGCCCGGACAACGCACGCCCCCGCCGGACTGCGCAAGGGTGAAGCCCCTTACCGATGGGGGACCATGTGATCTATGCTGTTGCTGTGCTTCGCTTGGCCCATCCGCAAGTCCGAGGACCGAACCCGATGGTTGTTGTCTGCGTTCAAGCGGCCTGCAGGAGAACCGATGACAATACCAATGGGTCGGACAAAAAGCCGTCCGGTGTCGCGTAGGATTGCCGGCGTGCCTATGCCTCTCGACCAACTCGATGAAACCAGGGAGATCCCCGCTGTGTCTGCCGACAGCGACCCTGCATCTGCGGACGCGCCCAGCGCTGCTCCTCAGCAGGTGATTCCCATCGAGGAAACCGTCCCGGTCCAGTCGTGCATCGAGCGCACGCTGTTGCAGGAAGTCCTTCGCCGCGAGTCGGCGGAAAAGGATGAAGATCACGGCGAAGACGGCTAGAACGACAACCGGGTTCCTGGCGGGAAGTCGGTAGGTAACCTCTGCCAGAAGCGGGCATCGTAAAGTCATGGCAGGTCCGCCATGCCGATGCAGAACGTGAACGACCAAGATTTCCCGGCCCTTCTTAAGAGCGGGATCGTGTTCATCGACTGGTGGGCGCCATGGTGCGGGCCATGCCGCGTCTTTGGACCAATCTTTGAAAGAGTCGCTGACAAGAATCCTGGAGTCGTATTCGCCAAGGTCAACGCAGAGGAGTACCCGGACCTGGCGATAACGTTTGGCATCCGGGCGATCCCGACGCTGATGATATTTCGG
The DNA here is from genome assembly GCA_003153875.1 of Myxococcales bacterium. The sequence continues at coordinate 3,877 of PMBY01000379.1, forward strand.
GACGGCATCCTAGTCTTCGCTCAGTCAGGAGCCATGCCCGAGGAGGCCCTGGAAGCGCTCGCGGGCCGAGTCAAGGATCTGGACATGGAGCAAGTGCGGGCGAAACTCGCCGCGCACAACAAGCTACAGAACTGACCTACCCGGTGCGCTTGCTCCGGGCCATGATGCCTTCCAGTGTGCGATGCCAGAGAAAATGTGCGAGGGCCTCGGCGTGAACGTTCGCGCCAGCAAGGCGCACAGCCTGCACGTGAAGCAGAACTGGGAGCTTGCGCTGCAAAAGCAAGAGCGCGCGGGCATCGAGTGAGTCGGCCACCGATTCGGCTGTTCCATTGAGAGACGTCAGCGCGGTTGTGAAGACATCATCTTCCCGGCCGGCGAGCCACGCGAAAAGCGGCCGCGACCACCGTCGATATTCTTGCCGCGCATGTTCCTCGTCGAGCAGTCCCGCGCGCGCGCAAGCCTCCCGACACCGCCTCGCCAATCCCATTCGCGCATCGAGGTGCAAGCCCAGCCCAGTGGCCAGGGCATCAGCGGCCCGGACCGCGAGAGTCACGCGATCAACCTGCGCCATGCCCTGGTTCTCGGCTTCCAACACAGCCATGACCAGCTCGCTGCTGGCCTGAAACAGCCGCTCCACTGCCGGCATCAGTGCCAGCCCGCCGTAGCGCGCAGCCTCGCGGAAGTATCCGCCGGACTCCACGCTGACCACGTCGCCTCGCTCACGCAGGGGCTTGAGGGCACGCCACACACGGCGGGCAAAGGCTTCGGCTTTGCGTGCGGAACCCGCGTGGCCGCGCACGCGCAGGTGGTGACGTTGGCCGGGCTGGTCGACGTAGGGCAAGAAGAACCACGTGTCGATCTCGCCTGCGGCGAGCGCGGCCCTCACCGCCGGCCCGACAGCCTCGAAGAGTACGGCGTCCTGGCGCTCGACCGCACCGTAGAGGCGAAAGCTGACCCAGTTCTCAGCAGGCGGCGACTGGGCTGGGGGCAGCACGCGTCCCGCAGCGCGGTTCGCCTCGATGGCTGCCGTCAGGCCTTCGCGTTCGTCCGCGTTGGGGACCTGGGCCACAGCCACCACCGCTTCGACGCGACGGCCACCCTGGTCCGGCAAATCATCGAGTGGCGGCCAGATCTCGAAGACTCGGCCGCCGGCAAAACGCGCCAGCTCTGCGCAGGCGCCGGCCGCACGAAGATCCAGATAGAGCAACTCGTCGCCCTCGCCTGCCTGCACGGTCGCTGGAACGCGGTTCTGTCGACGCCAACGTGCCAGCGCGGTCGGACGCGCGATTGCCTCGGGGGAAGGAACGCGCCAACTGGCGGGCGCCACCACGAAGCCGTCGACAACCACGCGCGGCAGGAAGCCTAGCCCGGCGAGCGCGCCCCATGAAAACGCCCAGGGCGCGTGTTGCCGGGCGAACGACCAGCCGGCCAACAGGCGATAGATCCCGGACGGTGCCGTCGCGGAGCGCACGCGATGGAGCGGACTCGGGGCGATGGGCTGCGATGTCGAGTCTCGCAGAGCCAGCGGTTCTGCAGCCGATGGATCCACGACCAGCGCCAGCTCAGCCGGGGTTGTCGCCGCGCCATCGGGCCAGCCCACCAGAGCCAACGCAGCCTCGCGCACGGGCGGATGAGCGCATAGATCCGCCTGCGCGGGCGACGGCGCGTACACCACGTCGAGCGCTCTCTCGCCGGGACGCGCTTGCTTTTCCGCCGCAGCCAATTCGGCCAGCGCCTCGCGCATGGGCGCGCCCAGCACGCCGGCAAAACGTCCCCAGCTCGCCCCGGCGGGCGCGTGCAGTCCGAGCAGCCAGCCGGTGCCTGGCGCCGCACGCGGCGGCTCGCGGGCCGGCGACAGGAACAGCTCGAAAGTCGGTGGCGTGCCGAGCGCAGGCAGGATGGCATCAAGCGCCGCGGGATCGAGTTTGATCTCGGTTTTGCCCGCCGCAGCGACCTGTGCGACCGCATCGGCCAAGAACGCGAGCACCTCACGTCCACCATCGCCGCGCGCCGCCTCGTCGTCGGTCTCGGCCAGTTCGCTTCCATAGCCGCCCGTGGCCAAGTCCGTGAGGTCCAACGCGCCGGCGCCGAAAACCTCGACCATGGAATCCAGCTGCTCGGCCAGGCCGGCATCGCAAACGCGCTCCGCCACCGGACCCGCCAATGCCTCTTGCAGACGCAACAGGAAAGGCGCACAAGCCGCCGCCCGCGCAACCGCCTGCCGCGAAAGCATCGGCTCGCCACGCGGGCAATGGTGAAGCGTGCCCATCACGTCGGTCGCTGACTCGCTGGCGCCAGGAAGCCCGGCTAGCGCTGCACGGGTTCCGGCCAAGTCAGTCGACGAAATTCCCCGCAGTCGCTGGCGGATCGGATCGACCACGGCATCGACCTCGGCTGGCAGGCGCGCCAAGCGCTCGACCAACCAGTGCGCCGGCGGCTGTCCCACGATGGGCGGCGCAAGATCATGGCAAAGCACCCCGCGGTCGACGAGCACAAGCAGCAGTTCGTCCACGTCGCCGGCCTCGCCGCTGGTCGCGGCCTCGACCGCCCGGCCTATCGCAACCCAGGGCGTCCACTCTTGCGCGCCCGCAATCACGGCCTCCAACACGGCATCGACGTCGCTGGCGCGCACCTCAAGTCCGTCGTGGCCAAGACCCAGCCAAACAGCCCGCGCTCCCGCGACCATCAGCGAGGGCGCAATTCGCAGACTCACGCCAGGACGAATCTCGGGCTCGTCGAGCAGCGCGCGCCCCAGCGCCGCCGCGCGCTCCCATGTCGGAGCCAAGACAGGCTCGACCTCATTGGTTGCAAGATGGGTGCGCGCGCCCAGCCGGCCCATGGCCACGCCGGCCAGCAGACCAGCGGGCGTCGGTCGAAAGGCCGCACGGCGGGCGTAGCGTGAAAGCGCAGCCGCAGCAGCAGAGCCCGGCTCTCGTTGCAACGCCATTGCCAGATCCGGACTGGCCAGCTCCACAGCCATGGCGCCCAAGGGATGCCGCCGCAATGCCGCTCGTGGATTGCGCAGTCCGCGCACCGGCAAGAGCGGCGCGCGCAGCAGGAAGCGCGAGATCAAATGGAACGGCATGACCGGGACGTTACACCGATGCCGTCAGGGTGGCGGCGACATTGGACGGTCAGCGGGCGTAGGCTGAGCGGGTGCAGATGGTGGAGGCGCAGTAGGCGCGCTCGGCTGGGGCACGGCGGCTGGCTTGCTCGCCCACGGTGGAGACGGATACGGCGGCGGGGGAAGGAATCCGTCGCTGCTCAAACCCGGTGGCGGTACGGGCGGGCCCAGGTCCGAAGCCGGCCCAGTGGGTGGGTTCTCCTTTGGCAGCAGAGGAAGCGGTGGCTGTGTCGGCTTTTCAAAGTTGTTGGCGGCGAATTTCGACTGCGCGTACTTCGTCGCCCCATTGATGGCAAGGATCGCACCGGGAATGCCAAAGGCGCACCCGGCCCCCACCGCGACAAGGGTGTAGTCTTCGCCGTTCCGGCTCGGCAGCATGGCCATCGAGACAGCTAGGCCGAGAAGTACGGCTCCGATGAACAGGCTCATTTTCCCGGGATGATGGATGTCCACAATGTCACTTCGTGGTACGCGGTACAGGGTTCCATCCCCTCCCCTGACATGCACCGAATCGGAATCCGAACTTTCGATGGTCCCCCTATAGTCAGGCCAGCCCCTACGCTCGATTGTCGCGGCCGTGGAACAGGCCGAAAACGCGAACAACGCGACACATGCGGTGGTCCGCAGCCAGCCGGCATACTTCCGCTGTGACGGTCGGTAGGCCTGTTCGCTTCCAGGCACGATCAATACCCGTAACACCGACGGGATCTCGCTGCAACGAATCTCCGGCTCCACCGCTAGCCCGGCTGCGAAGGCGACAGCAGTTGCTCCACCACCAAACACAGGCCGGCCAGGCGCGCGCCACCGCGGCCGGCTCCGCAAGGCGCGGGTGCTGGAAGCTGCATGTGGGGCAGGCAATCCTCGACGGTGCCGGTGCGTTTNNCCCCACGACACGATGACATCGCTGGGCCGCAAGAATGCCTGCCAGCGTGCCGCGAACGATTCCCAGCTTTCCCCTGCCAGAAGCGCGCCGCTACTCAGACGGATATGGAAGGGCGTGGTCGGTGCCAGGCTGTGGCGCGGGGCGATCACCGCCTCGAAGGTTTCGCCGCTCGACGGCCGACGCGCCAGCCAGTGCACGATCTCGGCTGGGTGGCGCGTGGGCGCGTGGCGCGGCCAGGTGTTGGCCTCGCCGTGCACGCACAGGATATCGGCCCGACGCTCGCGCAAAACCGTCGGAATTGGACTGCGCGCCGGGCGGCTGTTGCGTCGCGAGTGCAGGCGATGGCGGCTGCCTGAGCTGGACTGGGCGTAGCGGATCTGCATCTCGACCATGGCGTGAAAAGGTCGCAGCAGGCTCTGGAAACGCTCGCGATCACCTTCCAGGTAACCGAGCACATGGGCCAGCGCCTCGATAGTGGCCATGCAATGAAACGCGGGTTCGCGTCGGATGGGGTTGTAGGCGCTCTCCTGGGGTGGGGTGAAGCGCAACTGCGGCAGACGCGTGAGGGCCGGGTTGGCCTTGAGCAGCCTGTGCGCCTGGCCCCAAGTACCGTCGACCAGAATCAAGGTCATGGGCTGACCAGGCGGCACAGATTCCACGTCACGCGCCGCCGGCCCGGGATAGATGACATGGCTCTCGCCGCTGGCCAGCGCGGCTTGCACCACCGGGTCGTCGGAAAAATCGATGCCCACGCGCAACACGGCGCCTGGCAAACACAGCCGCGCAATGCGAGCGGTGCCGATGCCCACGTCGCGCTCGCGCGGGTGTTGCAAGACGATCACGCGCGTGCGGGTTTCGAGCGGCGTGATATGTGCGCAGTAGCAGACCGTGGCGGGCCGACGGCAACGCTCGCACAGGGCACGCGGTGCAGGTCCAGCGGGGATGGACTGGGCGCGCCGTGACGGACCGGATGGCGAAACGGAATCGGGCACGGCTCAAGCAATAGTACACAGCGCACGCTGTGGCCAGGACCAGCTACAATGATCGCCATCGTGGTTCTTCTTTGTGCTTGGGCGGCACACGCCCTGCTGGCGGCGCAGACGTTGCCGGCCGCGCCCGCTGATGCGGCTGCCTCGACCTACCCGTCAGCCGCAGCCGCCGTGCAAGCCCTGCTGGCAAGCGACCCGCGCGTGGTCGCGTTCGGCGAGTATCACCAGCAAAAGAAGACAGCCCGCATTCCGTCCGCGCTTCGGCATTTCACCCGCGAGATCCTGCCCGCATTGCAGGCCGCGGGTGCCACCGACCTGGTCGTGGAAACCTGGATCACCACGGGTTCGTGTGGCGAAGTGGAACGAAAGGCCGTGGCCCGCGTGGACAAGACCACCCAGCGCCCGGCCAGCACCGAGGACGAGGTCGTCACCCTGCTCCGCCGAGCCAAGGAGTCGGGCCTCGAGCCGCGCATCCTGCAGGTCGTGTGCAAGGACTACCAGGCCATCTTTGACGGCGACCGGCTGGACTACGACAAGTTGTTGCGGCTCACGCGCGAGCAACTCGAAACCCAGATCCGCGCGGCCCTGCAACGTCCGGGCAGCCGACTGGTGGTCAGCTACGGCGGCGCGATTCACAACGACCTGCACCCACCGGGTGATCTCGCGCCCTATGCCTTTGGCGATGCGATCGCGCGCGTCGTGAATGGACGCTACCTAGAAATCGATCTCTACGTGCCCGAGTACATCGAGAAGGATCCGCCGATTCGTCGCGAGCCTTGGTACCAGCAATACCGTCGCGCCTATCGTCCCAAGCTCGTGGTGGTCGTCCCGCGCGGGCCCGGATCCTACGCGCTCATTTTCCCGCGCCGGCGCTGACTGGAGGGAAGCTAGTCTTTTCACCACAGAGATCACGGAGGTCACAGAGCCGGATCGGAAAGGGAAGGGTTGGGTTCTGTCCGGTCCGAACCCCTTCTTCCTTCTCCGATCTCTGTGTTCTCTGTGCCCTCTGTGGTGAAAAAAAGCTAACTACGTCCGCGGCGGCAGGCGTAGCACGGCTGCGAAGAAGCCGTCGGTGCCGTGGCTGTGCGGATAGACCTTCAAGTACGTCCCGTCGCCCAGGCGCAAAGCCCGCTCTTTGCCCCAGATCTCTTTGAGCGGCATGAGCACGAAGTCCGGCCTCTCGGCCAGAAAGCGCTCGACAACCTCCTCGTTCTCTCGCCGAAGCAGCGTGCAGGTCGCGTAGATTAGCCGGCCGCCAGGCGCCACCAGCGGCGCGTAGGTCACCATCAGCGAAAGTTGCTGCGCCGGAAATCCGTCGACGGTCTTGGGAGTGAGCCGCCAGCGTGCCTCGGGATTGCGGCGCAAAGTGCCCAGGCCCGAGCAAGGCGCATCCACCAACACGCGATCCCACGCGCCCAACTTCGCCTCCACGGGCAGCTCGCTTCCATGCACCTCGCGCGCCGCCAGGTTCGACAGGCCCGCGCGCCGGGCGCGACGGCGCAGTTCTTCCAGCTTCTTGCCATTGGAATCGAGCGCCAAGATGCGCCCCTGTCCGTCGAGCAGCGCCGCCAATGCCAGGGTCTTGCCCCCCGCGCCGGCGCAAGCGTCCACCACCCGGCCCTTGGGCGGCGGCGCCACGGCCTCCGCCACCAGCTGACTTCCCTCGTCCATCACCTCGAAAAGGCCGTCGCGAAATGCCGACAGTCCAAAGGCATTGACCCGCGTCTCGAACAGTAGGCCTGTGGGCGATAGTTCCGTCGGATGCGCCACCACGCCCTCCTCGGCCAAGCGCGCGACCAATTCCTCGCGTGAGGCCTTCACGCCGTTGCTGCGCACCGTGAGCGGAGCCCGGGTGTTCATGGCCGCGGCCAAGGCTTGCGCCTCCGCCTCACCCAGATCCGTCACCAACCGATCCATCATCCAGGTCGGATACGACAGCCGCAAGGCCGTGCGATCGATGCCCGTGCTGTGGCCCAAGCCCGCATCGTCCGCGGTGACTGTCGCAAGATCAACATCCCGACGCAAGATGCGACGCACGTCGGCCTTGGCCGCTTCTATCGGCAAACCGTTGCGCAACTCATAGACGATGAGCTTGAGTTCTTGCCGGCCAGCCGGCGACAGCGCCTCAGGCTTGCCCCGACCCTGCGCCAACGCAACCAACTCATCGACCACGGCCTCCAGCCGTCGCTCCCAGCGCACCAGCCCGTACACCGTCTCGGAGATCAGTCTGCGATCGCCGCTGCCAAGCTGCCGGTTCGCGCGAAAGGCCGCCGCGATGATGTCGGTAAGAAATCCCCACTCGGCGCGCGCCTCAGCCGCGATCTCCAGAGCCAGCGCGCGGGCCTGGCCGCTCAGGCGGCGAACCGCAGCGTCTGCGGACTCGTTCTTTGCATTCATCTCAATAGCTTAGCCCAAAGCCGTAGGGGAAAAGCGGCGCATAGCTGGCGTCGCCCTGATTGATCGGGATCTGCGCCATGGAATGCGGCCAGGAATGCGACAGCTTGCCGGTGGGCTGGTAATCGCCGAAGAGCACGTCAGCCACGCCGTCGCCTTCGCTGCCGGGCAGCCAGACCACCAGCACAGCCTGCACCCCGTCGATGACTGGCTCGATGGGCAGTGGCCGGCCGGTGATGAGGACCACCACCACCTTCTTGCCCGAGGACTTGGCTGCTGTGATCAAGCTGATGTCATCCCGGGAAAGACCCAGCTCCTTGCGGTCGCCGGAGCCCTCGGCATAAGGCTCCTCGCCGACCACCACCACGATTGCGTCGGCTGCATCCGCGCCCCTCACGCCCGGCGCGAAGGAAACCTTCCCCCCGGCAGCGGCCTTCTCGATGGCCCTCAGAATCGTGGTGCCGGGCGTGACGTTGCCCCGCCGGCCAAACCAACCCACGGTCCAGCCGCCGCACTGGATGCCCATGTCGTCCGCCTTGCTGCCCACCACCAGGATGCGACCGTTCTTGGGCAGCGGCAGTACAGCGTCCTGGTTCTTGAGCAGAACCGCGCTTTGGCGAACCGCTTCGCGCGCCAGGGCTCGGTGCTCGGGCGAGCCCAGTTGCCCGGCAAACTCCGGCAACGGGTGCTCCCACAGCTTGAGACGCGCCTTCTGCTTCAAGATGCGTCGAACGGCATCATCGATGCGCGCCATGGGCACGCGGCCCTTCTTGACCAGAGAGCGCAGGCCTGAGACGAACGAAGGGTAGCTCAGCGGCACCATGGCCATGTCCACGCCAGCGTTGATGGCTGCCTCGATCCTGCTGGCGTTGGAACCCGGCAGGGTGGCGATGGCTTCCCAGTCGCTCACCACGAAACCTTCGAAGTGAAGCTCGCCCTTGAGCACGTCAGTGATGAGATGTTTGTTGGCGTGCATGGGAGTGCCGTTCCAGCGCGAGAACGACACCATGATCGATCCGACACCCGCCTTGACCGCCGCTGCGTAGCCAGGCAGATGGATGGCGCGCAACTCTGCTTCGGAACAAATCGTGTCGCCCTGGTCCTTGCCCTGGGATGTGCCGCCGTCGCCGAGGAAGTGCTTGGCGCAAGCGAGCACCCCACCGGGCTGGCCCGGCTCGCCTTGCAATCCCTTGACCATGGCCGGAGCCATCATCTCGGCCAGCTCAGGCGTTTCGCCGAAGCCCTCGTAGGTCCGGCCCCAGCGCTCGTCGCGAGGCACGGCAATGCAAGGGGCGAAGGTCCACGGAATGCCAGTCGCCAACATCTCCAAAGCCGCTGCCCGTCCGACCTTCTCGGCCAGCTCGGGGTCGCGTGTGCAGCCCATGCCGATGTTGTGCGGAAATACCGTGGCGCCCCTGACCAAGGCGTTGCCGTGGACCGCATCCGTGCCCCAGAGAATGGGAATACCCAGGCGCGTGCTCAAGGCTCGGGTTTGCATGGATGCGACCAGCCTGACCCAGTTTTGGGGCGTGTTGGGCTCAGGCAGCTGCGACGCACCGTTGAGCACCGAACCGACAGCTAGCCTGCGCACGTCGTCGGTGTTCTTGGCCAGCTTCCAGTCGATCTGGGTCATCTGCCCGATCTTCTCGTCGACGGTCATCTGGCCGAGCAGTTCCTCGATGTCGGGCGTTGGGACGCTGGCACGAGTGGCGGCAAGCTGGCCAGGGGAGCGACCAGGCTGCACGCCGACGCAGCCGAGCGCCGCGAAGAACGCGAGCACGAGAACGCGCGGAGCGCAGGAGGGAGAAACGGTTGGCGCGTGTGTCATCGCGAGACAGTACAGCCGTCGATGCGAAAGTGGGAAGGTGGCCCGCCATTGCCGCACAGAGTCTTGATGTGACCACATTCGTATCCCATAGTGTCCACATGGACGTCGGCATTCGCAAACTCAAGCAACATCTTTCCGAGTACCTTGAGAGGGCGGCCGGAGGGGCAACCATTCGCATCACCGACCGCGGCAGACCCAAGGCTGTGATGGGGCCACTGCCAGGAGTGCTGAACTTGGAACGCGGCATGGCCGAGCGATGGATTCGGCCGGGACCAGCAGTGGCCACAAGTCCACGCCACGTGCGCCGCCATGCCGCTTCCACTTCCAGCGCCCAGGTTCTCCGCGAGGATCGGGACAAATGAGCCTGTATGTGGACTCAAGCGCGCTGCTCAAGCGCTATGTCGACGAACCGGAGAGCGACACATGTGAACGCTACTTGCTCGCGGATTCGGTGTGGATTACTGGCCGACACACCTTCGTGGAGGTGCGGCGGAATCTCTCCAGGCTCCTCGCAGACGCAGCCCTGGCTGATGCGCGGGCTCAGTTCGATCGAGACTGGCAGCGCATGCACGTGGTCGAGTTGGACGAGACCACATGTGGTATCGCGGCGGATCTCGCGGAATTGACCGGTGCGCGCACACTGGATGCTCTGCACTTGGCAGCCGCCAACCGTGCTGGTAAAGGAGCGCTAACCCTTCTCACCTTCGACATCCGCCAGGCCCAGGCCGCACGCGCGGTTGGTCTGACCGTGGTGGGTGTGTAGCTACTTTCTACGCACAATCTCGAGGTCGGGTCGCAGGCCCAGGGCCGCGCCGTAGCGGAGCAGCCCGTCCATCTCGGCCGTGCCTGGGTCCACGGACGCGCGCAACGGTGCCCGCAAGAGCGCGTGCTCAAGCAGGCGCTCCGGCCCGTGGACGTCGCGCCGCCAGCGACTGGTACCGCCATCAAGCACAGGCGAGACAACCGCCAACGCGGCGAGCACGATCGCCGTGACCATGCGGGCGCGGCCCAGGCGGGCAGCCACCGCGGCCGCGCCTGCGCTCAGGGGGACTGCGGCCGCCATCAGCGCCGCAGGGAGGCCCGCACGCGTGGATTCGAAAGCCGGTCCGCTTTGCGCCGGAACATGGCCGAGCAGGAGCGCCGTCACCAAGGTGAACCCGAACCAGAATGCGACGAGAGGCGCCCGTCTGAGCAGCGCCAACGTCCCCACCCCGGCCAGCAGCAGCCCCACCACGCCCATTTCGTCGCACAACTCGACCGCGGTCCCGACTGCCGTGACCTGATCGTGCATCCCGGATGGCCACAGGTTGCCGAGCAGATGCCCGAGGTTCAGCGGGGTTCCCGAGGCCGCCACGCTGCCCAGCACCGAACCGCCCAGTGCCGCGACGAAGAGCAAAGGTGCCCAGAGCGGCCAGCGGCTGCCCCGGTGCAATTCCCACAGCCACAACCCAAGAGTCAGGGGCCACAACAGCGGACCGGCCAACGAATCCACCCCGGCGGCCAGGCCTGCCAGGCCCGCCAACGCCAATCCGTGCCCAGCCCCTCCCTGTGCGCGCAGAAGAGGCAGCGCGGCCAACCAAGCCCCGGCCAAGAGCGCCAGCGTAGCCGACGCCGCGCCCGCCGAGGTCGCTGACTGAAACATGGCCGACGACAGTCCGCCAGCCAGCGCGGCCCCTGCGGCCAGCCACGGCTCGTAGAAGAAATCCCGCGGGCCCTGACGAGCATGCGGGGGCGGGCGCAACGCGGCCAGGAGATCCGCACACACCCGACCCACGAGAGCGGTCGCCAGGGCGGCCCACAACGCTGCCGCCAGGTTGGCACGAGCCGCAGCATCGCCTAGGGGCAAACAGCCAACCAATCGCGAGGCCAGCAGAGCCAACGGCGTGCCTGTCCCCTGTGAGGCGGCATCGAGCGCTCCCGCCACTCTCGACGCAGCCCCAACCCGATCCAACCCCAGCGGCGTGCCCGCGACATAGACCAGCAGCGACCCCACGAAGAGAGCCGGATCGAGGGCCGGCCAGGTTCGCTTGTCGCTCATGGGCCGATCCAACGCGAAAGCGAGCTCGCTGTCGAGAGGCGATTCGTGCCCACTCCAGCCACGACCTTCTGCGACTATCGCAGGATTGTGGGGCTGGGCCTTAACTTGACGTCCGCGCCCTGGGCGCTTATGCCCAAGAGGGTGCACGTCATTCGGGGCCGCCAGCGCATCACGTCCGACCTGGGGCGTACGCTGCGCGCGCCCGCGGTAGCCATCGGAAACTTCGACGGTGTGCACTGCGGCCACCGGGCCTTGGTGGCCCTAGCCAGTCGCCTCGCCCACGCGGAGGGCGGTGAGTCCGCGATCCTGACTTTCGATCCCCATCCCGCGCGATTCTTCGCACCCGCGTTGGCGCCACCCATGTTGCTAACGCTGGAGCGTCGGTTGGAACTGCTTGCCGAGGCAGGCGCTGATGCTGTCGTGGTCGAGCCTTTCACATCCGACTTTGCTGCCCTGCCCGCCGATCGCTTCGTCGCCGAAGTGCTGCGCAAAGACCTCGACGCCCGCCATGTGGTGGTGGGCTGGGATTTCACTTTCGGGGCCGGGCGGAAAGGCAACGCAGCCCTGCTCGGCAGCGAAGGCGCGCGCCTGAATATCGGAGTCAGCGTGGTGCCGCCGGTCATGGTCGAGGGGCTGGTGTGCTCGTCGACCAAGATCCGCGAATTCGTGCTCGAGGGCCGGATGGAAGGTGCGGCCATGCTTCTGGGCCGGCCCTTCGAGCTTACCGGCCACGTGGTCCACGGCGTCGAGCGCGGCCGCACCCTGGGCATCCCCACCGCCAACCTGGATCCAGAAGCCGATCTTCTGCCCAAGTCAGGAGTCTACGCCGCGTGGGCGCGTCGCGTGGATGGCGGCCTACCGCTGCGCCTGCGCGCCGCTGTGAGCATCGGCAGCAATCCCACCTTTGCCGCCGAAAGCCGAGGCGCCTCGTCCGTCGTGACCGTCGAGGCCCACTTGTTGGACTTCGACGGTGACCTTTACGGCGCGCGCCTGCGCCTAGAATTTTCCGGTCGCGTGCGAGCGCAACGCTCGTTTCCTTCGGCGGACGAGTTGGTGGCCGAGATCAGGCGTGACATCCTCCGAACGCGGGAACTTCTTGCATGAGCATGGAACACCTGTACGAGACCGAAACCATGGCGGAGCTGTGCGTACGTCAGGGCCGACTGAGTGAGGCCATCGCCATCTTCCGCGAGCTCGCCGAAACCGCCACCGACGCGGCAGTCCGGGCGCGCGCCCGCGACCGGCTGACCGGCTTGGAGGCGATCTGGCAGCCCCTGCGTGTCGCCGAGGTTCCGCCTGCGGACCTGGCCTTGCCCTCGATTCCGGGCATCTCGCTGCTGGTCGGCGAGGACCAGGTGACCGTGGCATGGGCCCTGCCGCCCGAGACCAGCTCGCCGGCTCTCGACGTTCTCGTCCTGCAGCGTACGGCCAGCGGCATCGATCCACAGAAGAAGCTTCTGCCCCTGACCGAAACCTCGGGCCGCATCGGTCTGCTTCTGCCCGGGGCGCATTCGGCCCTGGCGGCCGCGGGCACCATACGCGACGGCCGCTTCGTGCCCATCGTCCGGTCCACCGGATGAAAAGAAGCGCCCCGGGAACTCACGCCCCCGGGGCGGTTGCAGAATGGCTGGGGGCTTTTCTAGACTACGCCTTGGTCGATCATCGAATCGGCGACTTTCACGAAGCCGGCAATGTTGGCGCCCATCACGTAGTTGGTGGGTTGGCCAAAGTCCTTCGCGGTCTTGTAGGCAGCCCCGTGGATGGCTTGCATGATGCCCTTCAGCTTCGCGTCGACTTCCTCGCGCGTCCACGACAGACGCATCGAGTTCTGGCTCATTTCGAGGCCCGAGGTGGCCACGCCACCGGCGTTGGCAGCCTTGCCAGGACCGTAAAGCACCTTGGCCTTGATGAACTTCTCCACCGCCTCAGGCGTCGACGGCATGTTCGCACCTTCCGCGATGACCGTGCATCCGTTCTTCAGCAGCGTGTCGGCGTCCTTTGCGTCGATCTCGTTCTGCGTGGCCGAGGGGAAGGCCGCGTCGCACTTCACCACCCACGGGCGCTTGCCGGCCACGAACTCGCAACCGTACTTCTTGGCGTACTCCTGGATGCGGCCGCGGCGCACGTTCTTGAGTTCGAGCACGAAGGCCAGCTTGTCCGGGGTGATGCCCTTGGGGTCGTGGATAAAGCCGTCCGAGTCGGAGAGCGTGACCGCCACGGCGCCCAGCTGGTTCAACTTCTCGACGGTGTACTGGGCCACGTTGCCGGAACCCGACACGGCGCAGATCTTGCCCTTGAAAGTCTCGTTGCGCGTCTTGAGCATCTCTTCCGCGAAGTACACGGCGCCGTAGCCGGTGGCCTCGGGACGAATCAGCGAACCGCCCCAATTGAGCGCCTTGCCGGTGAGCACGCCCACGAACTCGTTCTTCAGGCGCTTGTACTGGCCAAACATGTAGCCGATCTCGCGACCGCCGACCCCGATGTCACCGGCGGGTATGTCAGTGTCGCCGCCGATGTGGCGGAACAGCTCGGACATGAAGCTCTGGCAGAAGCGCATGACCTCGTTGT
>PMBY01000379.1:17737-17916 GCA_003153875.1 Myxococcales bacterium
CGGTTGACCTGGACCTGCCCCTTGTCGTCGATCCAGGGCACGCGGAACATGAGCTGGCGCTCCGGCTCCACGATCCGCTCAAGAATCTTGTTCTGCTCGTACTTGGGGTAGCGGTCCAGACACGGCTGCAACGAATCGAGCACCTCGGTCACAGCCTGGTGGAACTCCGGCTGTCCGGG
>PMBY01000299.1:0-146 GCA_003153875.1 Myxococcales bacterium
TGCTCCATGAACTTCACCCAGCCGGGCGAACAGCTGGTGATGAGCGGGAAGGGGCCGCCGCCCTTCAATCGTTCCACCAGTTCATGTCCCTCCTCCATCACCGCCATGTCCGCGCCGAAGTCAGTGTCGAACACGTAGTCGAAGCC
>PMBY01000299.1:180-2191 GCA_003153875.1 Myxococcales bacterium
AGGCACTGCCCGCACAGCACGCACACCGTCTCGACCAGGTCGCGGTCGAAGGCGGGCAGCACCGTGGTACGAAAACCGCGGTTCACGAAGTCGAGCGCGTACACACCCTGGACTTCGCGGCACACGCGCACACACTTGCCACACAGGATGCAGAAGTCGGGGTGGCGCGTGATGGCCACCGACGAGGTGTCCGGCTCGTTGTGGCGCTTCTCGCCTTCGTAGCGGATTCCGTCGATCTGGTACTCGCGGCACGCCGACTGCAACTGGCAACGGCCGTTGCGGACGCAGGTCTGGCAAGCCCGTGGATGGTTGGCGAGGATGAGCTCGATGATCACGCGGCGAGCGTCGCGCAGCTCGCGGGTGTTGGTGCGCACCACCATGCCGGGTTGCGCTTGGTAGGAACAGGCGGGTTCGAGGCGCGTCGATCCGTCGGGATTCTTCACCTCGACCACGCATATCCGGCACGCGCCCGAGGCGGTGAGCTGCGAGTCGTAGCACAGGGTGGGGACATGGGCGCCCACGGCATGCGCGGCCTGCAGCAGCGAGCTGCCGGCCGGCACCCGGACTTCTATCCCGTTGATAGTCAGCGTGACGTCGGACATCGCTGGGCTTGCGTCGTTCATGTTCGTGCCACCGCCCCGAACGGGCACACGCGTTGGCAGGCCGCGCACTTGGTGCAACGGGCCTGATCGATGACATAGACCTTGCCCCGCTCGCCGCTGATGCAGCTCGTGGGACAGTTGCGCGCACACAGGGTGCAGCCGCGGCAGTTGTCGAGAATGCGGAAGGTGACCAGCGACTTGCACACGCCGGCCAGGCAGCGCAGGTCGCGAATGTGCGAAAGATATTCGTGCTCGAAGTAGCGCAGAGTCGAGATCACGGGATTGGGCGCGGACTGGCCCAGCCCACAGGCGGAGGTGCGCGAGATGGCCCGGGCCAGGTGCTGCAGCTCGGTGAGGTCGCTCATCTGGCCCTTGCCGTCGGTGATGCGCTCCAGGATTTCGAGCATGCGCTTGGTGCCCTCACGACACGGGATGCACTTGCCGCACGATTCGTGTTGGGTGAATCCCAGGAAGAACTTGGCAAAGGCCACCATGCAGGTGCCCGAGTCGGTCACCACCATGCCGCCCGAGCCCATCATGGCGCCGAGCGAGCGCAGATTCTCGTAGTCGACCGGCGTGTTCAGGTGATCGGCTGGAATGCAGCCGCCTGAAGGCCCGCCGGTCTGTGCCGCCTTGATGGTGCTGCCGACTTCGGCCCCACCGCCGATCACCTCGATGAGCTGGTGCAGCGACGTGCCGATGGGCACCTCGACCAGACCGGTATTCTTCACCTTGCCCGACAATGAGAAGCACTTGGTGCCGGGGCTCTTGACCGTGCCGACCGAGCGATACCATTCCACCCCACGGTCGATGATAAGCGGCACGTTGGCGAAGGTCTCGACGTTGTTCACGCAGGTCGGGTGGCCATAGAAACCGACCTCGGCCGGGTAGGGCGGCTTGTTGCGCGCCATGCCCCGCTTGCCCTCCATGCTGGAGATGAGCGCCGTCTCCTCGCCACACACGAAGGCGCCCGCGCCTTGAACGATCTCGAGATGCACCGAGTAGCCCGTACCGAGGATGTTGGATCCCACCAGACCATAGGATCGCGCCTGCTCGATGGCGATTTCGAGCCGACGCACAGCCAGGGGATACTCGGCGCGACAGTAGATCACGGCATGGTGCGCACCGATGGCGTAGGCGCCGATGAGCATGCCCTCCAGCACGCGATGCGGATCACCTTCGAGCAGGCTGCGATCCATGAACGCGCCNNACGCGCCGGGATCGCCCTCGTCGGCATTGCACACCAGCGTGCGCTTGACCGTGGACTGTGTTCGCACGATGGACCACTTGCGCCCGGTGGGAAAACCGCCACCGCCGCGCCCGCGTAGACCGGCCGCCGTGACCTGCTCGACGATCTGTTCGGGGGTGTGCTCCTTGAGGGCCCGGTACAGCGGTCGGTAGCCGCCGCG
>PMBY01000299.1:2228-22180 GCA_003153875.1 Myxococcales bacterium
CCGGGGGCGTAGAGCAGCCGTTCGACGATTTGCTTGCCCACGATGTGCTTTTGGACGATCTCGGCCACGTCGGCTGGCTTCACGCGACAGTAGAAGGCGGGCAGGGGCCTCAGCTGGACGATGGGTCCCACCTCGCACAGGCCCTGACAGCCGGTTTCCACAAACTCCACACGGTCCAGCAGGTCGCGCCGTTTGAGTTCGGTGCGGAAGGCAGCGTAGATGGCCGACTCATTGCCGGCGTCGCAGGTCAGTCCCTTGCACAAGAAGATCTGGGCAACCGTGTCCGGGCTGGTGTGCAGCGCGAGATCCCGAAGCTCGTTGCGATACTTTGCGCAGGCCGCATCGTCGTGGCAGCTCAAGTCTTCCAGCCGGCACAAGAGAAAGTTGGGGCAGGGTGTGCCCTCCCGGTTCTTGCACTGATCGCAGCAGCGATCGAGGAAGGTCTTGCCGCGCACTGGTGCGGCCGGCTTGGGCAAAGTGACCGGCGCGCGTTCTCTTTTCGGGCTCGCCAGCAGTTTTTCCGCGATCCGGCGGGTCTGGCGCGGCGTCATGCGGCCGTGTACCTCGCCGTCCACCACGATGGCGGGCGCCACGCCGCACGCGCCCACGCAGGACACCTGCTCCAGGCTGACCTTGGCGTCGGGCGTGGTTTCCCCCGGGCGGATGCCCAGCACCGCCACCAGCTCTTCAAGCAAGCTCTCGGAGCCCTTGACGTTGCAGGCAGTGCCGTTGCAAATCTGCACCACGTGCTGGCCGCGCGGTTTCAGGCGGAACTGCGAGTAGAAAGTCGCCACGCCGTACACGCGGGCTTCGGAAACGTGCATGTGGTCTGCGATGGCGTCGAGCGCAGCGACAGGGAGGTAGCCGTACATCTCCTGGGTACGCTGCAGGACAGCGATCAGGTTGCGGTGCTGAAGCCCGGTCCAGCCATCCAGGAGCGCTCGCAGCGGCCCTAGAGCGACGGGGCTCGCAGATCGGGAAGCCTCGGGGACCATTTAGGCGCGGACGGTAGCACCCGCGCACGCTTTGCGCCACGTCCCTGCCATCTCCCCGCTGGCATGGTCGCTGTACTCTGCGCGGCAGAAGAGCGCAAATGCTACAATGGCCGGCCGGGGGTTTCAGCTTGTCCGCTCTCAAAGTCATTTGTCCAAAATGTGCGAAGGCTCAGGAAGTCGGCGGCGAGATTCCGGCCGGCGGTGCCGACCACGTCTGCGTCTACTGCGGTACTGTCTTCAAGGTCAGACCGCCCGCCAGCCGGTTGGTTGAGGACTTGCCTGTGTCTCGCGACGCAGTCCCGCGTCCAGGGGATCTGCCCGTGTCTCGCGACACGGTCCCCCGTCCAGACGATCTCCCCCAATCAAAGGGTTGGGCACGGCCGGGGTGGATGCCCAGTTCTGACAGGGGTTCCAGCAAGACACCTCCCCTGGGGTTGGCACTCGATCTATCGTTAGCATCTCTGCAGGCGACCGCCGGCGGGTCGCCGCTGACCTTGGACTTGGATTCCCCGCCTGCGCCTGTCTCCACTTCGGGCCCGCCTCCGTCTGGGCTGTCGCTGGACTTGGGCGGGTCTGCTGGCGTGCCGCCGGCTCCCAGTCAGTCACCGGCCCGACCGCCGAAGCCGCCTTCTGCGGCACTGGCGGCCAAGGGGACCGCCGGGTCTGCTGCGAGCCGCAGCGGCGTAACTCCGCCCCCCATTCCCGCCTCAGCGCGCGTGGCGCCGGGAGGGGCTCCGATGCCCACGCTGGCAGCGCTCGCGCCGACGGGAGCACCGGCGCCCACCTTGGCGCCGCTCGCATCGACCGGAGCGCCCGCACCCGAGTCTTCCCCTTCGGGCGGCAAGCGTTTGTCAGGGGGAGTGGACCTGGGGTTCAGTCTGGAACTGGAGGGTGATTCGGGTTCACAGGCGGGGGCTGCGACTCTGCCCTTCCCAGGCGCTCGAGTCGCCAGCGAAGGACTGGCCGAGGCGGCAGCCGCAGATCACTTGCCCGCCTTGCAGCCGGTCGCGGGGCGAGTGCCCTTGCGCGGAGGTGCGTTGCGGCCCGTGGCCAAGAAGGCTCGGATTCCCAAGTGGGTCATCGCGGTCGGTGGCGGGGTTGTGGTGGCGGGCGTTGCCGCCGCCATTTTTTTAGTGCCGTCGCGCAAGGCCCCCAAGGTCGATGACGTCATCGCGCCAATGGCGGCAGGTTTGCTCAATGACACTCCAGCGGCCTACCAAGCGGCCGAGAATCAGCTAGCGCAGGTCATCGCGCCCTTGCAGGATGAGGGCGATGTCCTGCGGTGCAGAGCCGCGGAGATCACGTTTATCGACGTCATTGTGCATGGCGCGGATTCGTCCAAGATGGCTCGTGCGGAGCAGCTCCTGCAAGCCATCAAGCCGTCGCCCAAGCCGGTCGTCGGTTTCAACCGTGCCAAGGCGTTGTTGGCCGTGGCCAAGGGCAAGCCCAAGGAAGCCGAACCCGCCCTTGGAAACGAAGGCGGGCTCCCGGAAAGCCAACTGGTTGTGGCGCTGGCACGGGTGGCAGATGGCAAGGCCACCGCTGCGGTGGAGCCGCTGCGTCGGTATCTGGCCGCCCGTCCCAAGGAACTGGTCGCGCAGTACATGCTGGCTCAGGCGTTGGCTGAGGCCGGCAAGCCCGAGGCGCGTTCGGAGTACGAGAAAGTTCTGATCCGGAACCCGGAGCACTACGGCGCGGCGCTGGGCCTGGCGCGGATGGCGGAGACACCGGAGCAGCGCCTGGCGGCTGCCCAGGCCCTGCTCGACAGAAAACAGCCGGCCGCTTCCCCCCACGAGCAGGCGCAAGCCGACCTTCTGTGGGGCCAGGCTGCATTGGAGATGGGGCGCAGCCACGATGCCGAGGTGATGTTGCGCAAGGCTATCTCACTGGATGCGCGCCTGACACCCGCGCACCTGGCGCTGGGCGAGTCGTTGCTCTACGAGGGGCGCTACGACGAGGCGTTGACCACGCTTCAGGCACCAGGATCCGCAATGGAGGGGAGCCCCGCAGGCCAGTTCGCCCTGGGCGGCGCCTATCTGGCCACAAAGAAGATGGAACAAGGCACGAAGCTCATCACCCTGGCCGCCACGGCCGCGCCCAATGACCCAAGGGGAGCTTTTTGGAACGGTTTCGCCGCTGCCACAAAACAGACCCCCGACTTGGTGGGCGCGGACCAGGGCTATCGCGAGGCGCTCAAGCGCGATCCCAAGTTCTTGCCCGCCTCGCTCATTTTGGCCGCGCTCCTGCAGCAGCAGAACAAGGCGCAGGAGTCGCTGACCGTGCTGCGTGCAGCCGAAGAGGCAGGAGCGCCTGCGGCCATCTTGCAGCTGGCCTGGGGCGACGCCTTGATTGTGGCGAGAGAGCCGGTCAAGGCCGAGGAGGTCTTTCGCAAGGCGCTGGAGGCGAACCCCAAGTCTGCTCAGGCGCGTCTGGGCGTGGCTGCCGCCTTGCAAGCGCAGGACAAGCTCAAAGAAGCGAAGGCCTATCTTGAGGAGACGCTCAAGGAGATGCCGGACACCCTCGGGCTGCGCGAGCGGCTGGCCACAGTCTGTCTCGCTCTTGGCCAGAAGGATGAGGCGCTGGTCCGGTATCAAGAGGAGCTGAAGACCGGTCGGGTGACGCCGACCTTGCACTTGGCGCTGGCGCGGCTGGCGCTCGACCTGGGCAAGTTGGAGCTTGCCCAGAGCGAGGCCAAGAAAGTCCAGGACGAGAACCCTCGCAATGCCGAGGCTGCGTACCTGCTCGCCCGCGTCCACGAGACTCGCGGCGAGTTGGGGGCGGCGCTCGCCCAGTATCGGCGGGCCCTGATGTGGGAAAAGCTTCCCACCTACAACTACGGCTACGGCCGGGTTCTCATGAAGGTGGGCAAGGAGCAAGAAGCCAACGTCGCGCTCGACGCCGCCAGCAGCCTGCCCGAGGCTCGCATGGAACGTGGGCGTGCGTATTTCCGGCACGGGGATCTCGACAAGGCCCTGGAGGACTTCAAGGAGGCAGCCAGCATGCTTCCCACATCGGCCGAGCCGCTCGTCTTCCAGGGGTTCTGCTACGACAAGATGGGGCAGCAATCCAAGGCCGAGGCCGCCTGGCGCGACGCGGTTCGCGTGGCCCCCGACGCTTCGGAGCCGCACTATCGCCTCGGCCGGCAGGAGATGGACCACGGTCATCCCACGGCCGCCATCGATCACTTTCGCAAGGCCATTGCCAAGATGCCGGCGAATGCCTCATGGGAAAGCGAGCTGTATTTTCAGCTTGGCCAAGCGGAGCTGCTGACCGGCTCCAAGTCCGGCGCACTCGCCGCGTTCAAGAAATACGTGGAGCTAGCGCCCCCGGATGCTCCTTCGCGGCCCGAGGCCCTGCGGCAGGTGGCGCGTCTCTCGAGCAAGTAGCAGGGAACGTGATTTGCACATGCACATACAGATGTGCATACTGGAGCCATGGCCAAGACGAAACGGGTGCAGGTGCTCATGGAACCGAATGAGTTCGATGCGCTGGGACGCGTGGCTCGATCCCGCGGTACCTCTGTGGCAAGTATGATGCGCGAAGCTGTGAGCGTCCGGTACGCGTGTACTGCCGATCGCGAACGTCGGGCCATGGCCGCGCAGCAGTTCCTGCAGCTACCCGATACGCGGTTGCCCGCATGGCGAGCGCTCAAGAAGGAGATTGTGGAACGTCGTGGCCCGCGTCTTCCTTGACGCCAACGTTTTTCTCTACGCGGTGGGCGGGGAAGGTCCGCACCGACAGCCGTGCCGGGATCTCTTGCAAGCCGTTGGCGACGGCGGACTCGAGGCGGTGACCAATACCGAGGTTTTGCAGGAGATCGTCCACGTACGCGCTCGACGCCTGGGCATCAAAGACGCGGTTGTCGCGGTTCGCGCTGCCAGCGATCTGGTGCGCGAGGTTCTCCCGGTCAAGCGAGAGGATGTCCTGGAGGCGTGTAAGCTTCTCGAACGACACCACGGTCTGGGAGCACGCGATGCTCTGCATGCCGCTGTCATGAAGAATGGTTCGATCCATCTCCTGGTGTCCGTGGACGGCGACTTCGATGTGCTGAAGGAAATCAGACGCCTCAACCCCAAAGACGCCCTGGCCCTGGCACGGTGAGCGCGCAGGTAGCGAGCGGGGATTCGATGCGATAAGAACATCCTTGGTATGAGCCTTTTGGCCTACGTCGAGACCTACGGCTGCCAGATGAATGTGGCCGACACCGAGATGGTGCTCGGTTTGCTTGAGGGGGCGGGCTACCAGCGCACCCATGATCCGGCGGCGGCCGACGTGATTCTGATCAACACCTGCGCCGTGCGCGAAAAGGCCGTGGAGCGGGTATGGGGTCGCGCCAGCACGCTGGCGACCTACAAGGCCAGGCGCCCCAATGTGGTCCTGGGCATCACCGGCTGCATGGCGGAGCACCTGCGGGACCAGGTGCGTGCCCGGGCGCCCTTCGTGGACCTGGTGGTGGGGCCGGACGGCTACCGCCGCCTTCTCGCTCACATCGAAGAGGCGCGCGCGGGTGCCAAGATCGACGACACCGTCCTCGACCCCCATGAAACCTACCAAGGGCTGGACCCCGCCCGCGACGCAGCCGGGACTGTGGTCGGCTCGATTGCCGTTCAACGTGGCTGCGATCGATTCTGTTCTTTCTGTGTGGTGCCCTATACGCGCGGGCGCGAGCGCGGCACCGCACCTGACGAGGTGTTGCGCCAGGCGCGCGCCCTGGTCGCAGCGGGCGGGAAAGAAGTTCGCTTGCTGGGCCAGACGGTGACTTCCTATTGGCACGGAGACGTGGGATTTGCGAGCCTCTTGCAGGCACTGGCCGGCATCGACGGCCTGGAGCGGATTCGTTTTATGTCGCCCTATCCGCTGGGATTCTCCGACGACGTGATTGCGGCCATGGCCGGGTCAGCCAAGATCTGCAAGCACGTACACCTGCCCTTGCAGTCAGCGTCGGACGCGGTGTTGGCGCGCATGAAACGGGGCTACAGCTTTGGCCAGTACCGCGACCTGGTGCGAGCCCTGCGTGCGGCTTTGCCTGAAGTCGCCATCACCACGGATCTGCTGGTGGGGTTCTGCGGCGAGAGCGAGGAGGAGTTCGCCGAGATCCTGCGCGCCTTGCCCGAGCTGCGCTTCGACAATGCGTTTACCTTCGCCTATTCGGAACGTCCAGACACCCTGGCCGCGCGGACCATGGCCGACGATGTTCCCGCGGAGGTGAAGCAGCGACGCTTGGCCCAGGTGATCGATTTGCAGAGGCAAATCACGGGCGAGATCCACGCCGCCCAGGTGGGGCGGTGCGAGCGGGTTCTGCTGGAGACGCCCTCGCGCCGTTCCCCGGACGAGCTGCTGGGCCGCACCGACAGCTTCCGTTCGGTGATCGTGCCGGCGGGAGCACGAGCCACGCTGGGCACTTTCGTCGACGTGAGAATCGAGCGCGCCAATCCCGCGACGCTCTTCGGGAGTCCGGTAACATGAAGCAGCCGCGCATCGCGGTCAGCTTTGTCTGCATGGGCAACATTTGCCGTTCCCCCACCGCCGAGGCGGTCATGCGCCATCTGGTGCGGCAGGCCGGTCTTGACGGCGCGATCGAAATCGACAGCGCGGGCACCGGTGCCTGGCACGTGGGCGAGGCGCGCGACGAGCGCAGCCAGTCGGTCGGGGCGCAACGGGGTATGCCACTCTCGGGAGAGGCGCGCCAGTTCCGACGCTCGGACTTTTCACGCTTCGACTACGTGTTGGCCATCGACCGCGAGAATCTCGCGGATCTGGTCCGGCTGGCCCCTGACGCCGAAGCGCGCGCCAAGGTGCACCTGCTGCGCGAGTTCGACTCAGCTTCGCCTCCCCATGCCGAGGTCCCCGATCCCTACTACGGCAACATCGACGGGTTCGAGCGCGTGTTCGATATCTGCGAGGCGGCCTGCCGCGGCCTGCTCGATCACTTGCGTCGCACGCACAGGCTTGGGTGATGGCCGGGCACAAACTGGAGGAGGAGGTGGCGCGCGCCCTGGGCAGCGCGGTTCGCTCGTCGTGCGCGGTGTCCGGCGGCGACATCAACAGCGCCCACGAGATGACGCTGGCAGATGGGCGGGTGGTGTTCGTCAAGAGCAACTCCGTCGCTGACCCAACCATGTTCGCGGCCGAGGCGCGCGGTCTGGCCTGGCTGGCGCAGGCCCGCGTGCTGCGCGTTCCCGAGGTGCTGGCAGTGGGTGAAAAATTTCTCGTACTAGAACGCATCTCGCCTGCGCGACGCCGGCCCGATTTCGACGAACGGCTTGGCCGCGCTCTGGCAGCCCTGCACCGCTATGGGGCGCCGGGCTTCGGCCTAGATCACGATAACTTCATCGGACGCCTGCCCCAGTGCAACGTATCCGCGTCGAGCTGGCCGGACTTCTACCGCAGCCGCAGGCTGGAACCTCAGCTTCGTCGGGCGCGCGACGCCGGTCTGTGCAGTTCGGCCATGACCCGCGGATTCGACCGCCTCTTCACCGTGCTGGATGAACGCGTGGGCCCGGCCGAGCCCGCGGCGCGTCTGCACGGCGATCTGTGGGGCGGCAACGTGATTGGCGATGAAACCGGCGTGGCCTGCCTGATCGATCCAGCCGTGTACGGCGGCCAGCGCGAGGTTGACCTGGCCATGATGCGCCTCTTCGGCGGCTTCGGACACCATGTGTTTTCCGCCTATGAAGAAGCGTGGCCGCTTTCTCCTGGCCACGAAGAACGCGTGCCCCTCTATCAACTCTACTTCCTCATGGTTCACGTCAATCTGTTCGGCGGGTCGTATGTCGCGCAAGCCGAGCGCGCCCTGTTCGCCTTGGCGTAGTCGCTGGTTTCGACCTACTGCCACAGGGCACGCAGGTGCCCCGCCATGTCCACTCGACTGGTGACGGCGGCCTCGGGAATTGCCTCACGACGCTGCGTGGGCGCGAATTGATCGAAGTGGCCGAGCACGCTCTCAGGAAGAAACCGGCTGCGTGGGGTGTAGACATGGCGATCGCCGTGGCGGCCTTGCTGGCGGATGAAGAAACGCACCGGGTGGATCAGGCTCAGGGTGTTCTTGGCGCGGGTCATGGCCACGTAGAGCAGACGCCGCTCTTCCTCGATTTCTTCAGCGCGACCGGTGGCCAGGTCGGATGGGATGCAACCGTCGGCCACGCTGAGCACATAGACGGTGTCCCATTCTTGTCCCTTGGCGGAATGAATGGTCGACAGGATTAGAAAGTCTTCGTCGAGGTGGGGCGGGCCAGCCAGGGCGCCGGCGCTTTCGGGTGGATCCAGGGTCAAATCGGAAAGAAAACGTTCGCGCGAAGGGGCCGCGTCGGCCAAGCGTTCGATCTGATCGAGATCCGCAAGGCGCGTGCGTGCGTTGTCGTAGAGACGTTCCAGATGCGGTTCGTAGAATCGGCGCACCCGGGCCAATTGCCCTGGCCAAGGCGTGTTGGGATCCGTGAGCGTCTGCACCAACTCGACCAAGGCCGGCCAGTCGGCGGCGGCCGCAGCCGGCGGCACAGCGCGGGCAATGACCTTGGCCGGGTTTTCCCGGTCAGCCAGCAGCATACGCTGAACCCGACCGGCCAGCACAGGCCCCATGCCGGGCAGAAGCTGCAGCACCCGAGCGGAGGCCAGGGCGTCGCGCGGATTCTCGGCCCAGCGCAGGCAGGCGAGCGCGTCCTTCACATGCGCAGCCTCGAGGAATCGCAGGCCGCCAAACTTCACGAAAGGAATGTTGCGGCGGCCCAGCTCGACCTCCAGGGTGTCGCTGTGATGGGCTGTGCGGAAGAGCACCGCTTGCTGTTTCAACAAGACGCCGGCCTCGCGTTGTTCCAGAACGCGATCCGCGACGAAGCTGGCCTGGGCATCCTCGTCATTCACGGTGACCAGACACGGGCGCGCTCCCCCTTTGCGCGTGCTGAAGAGATCCTTGGTGAATCGCTCAGCCGCCAGACTGATGACCGCATTGGCCGCGGCCAGAATCGGCTGGGTCGAGCGGTAGTTCTGCGCCAGGGTGAGCACGGCGGCGGGCGGCGTGAACTGTTTGGGAAAATCCAGGATGTTGCGTACCGTGGCTGCGCGAAAGGCGTAGATCGACTGGGCATCGTCTCCCACCACGCACACGCCCCGTCCGTCGGGACGCAGGCGGCGCAGGATCTCGGCCTGAAGCACATTGGTGTCCTGGTACTCGTCGACCAAGATGTGGTCGTAGAGGCTCGATATGGCCTTGGCCACGCCTGCATCGCCCAGCAAGTGGTACCAGTAGAGCAGGAGATCGTCGTAATCCAGAACCTGGCGGCTGAGTTTGGCCTCCACGTAGCCGGCGAAGAGTCCGCGCAAAGCGTCCTCCCATTCGAGACACCAGGGAAAGGCCCGCTCCAGGCAGGCGCGCAGCGACGACTGGGTGTTCACCACGCGCGAGTAGATGGCCAGGGCGGTGCCTTTGCGCGGGAAGCGTCGCTGCTGCTGGCCCAGACCGGACTCGGCGCGCACGGCATCGATCAGGTCGGCCGAGTCCTCGCGGTCGAGCAAGGTGAAACCCGGATTCAGCCCCACCACTTGTGCATGCTGGCGCAAGAGGCGGTTGGCCACGGCGTGGAAGGTCCCGGCCCAGGGCAAGGTTCCTTCGAGATCGCGCTGCCGGGCGGCCAGGCGCGCCGCCCGCCGGGTCATTTCGATCGCAGCCCGGCGTGTGAATGTGAGCAAGAGGATGCGCCGAGGATCCACCCCACGTCCCATGAGCGCCGCCACCCGATGCGCCAGGGTCTGGGTCTTGCCCGACCCTGCTCCTGCAATGACCAGCAACGGCCCATCGCCATGCGCACAGGCCGAAGTCTGTGCTTCGTTAAGGGGATTTTCGCCGCTTGGGGAGGCCATTCATCTGATACTATGCAAATGTTCAGTCTGCGCAAGATTGTGTTTTTCTGAGGTCATCCGGGATCCAGATCACGAGGACCGCGAGCGCTTCTCAACCACCCTATTCGACGTGCTGACCAACATGACTGCTGCCAACCCATCCAATCGACTAAAGTCACCTCGATGACCCAGATGCGCTTGCTGATGGTGCTGGCACTGTCGGGCGCGTGCGCCCGACCGATGCCGGCCCCGGTTCCGGCCCCGGCCCCGGCCCCGGCTCCGGCCCCGGCTCCCGCCCAGCCATTGGCGCCGGCTCCGCAAGCCAATCCACTCCTGACGGAGATCTCCACGGCGGAACGCGCAGCCACCGAACATCCCGACGACGCAAAAACATGGGGCCGTCTGGCCTCGGCGCTGAGGCGGGCCAATCGTCTTCAGGAGGCCGCGCGCGCGGCTTGGCGCACCGTCGAGCTCGCTCCCACGGTGGAATCGTGGACGTCGCTCGGCAACTTGTTCATGCAGGGTGGCGCGCCCAACGGCGCCATGGCCGCCTTCGAGGAGGTCAGCCAGCAGACCAACGACGGGTTTCTGGCGGCACAGAACTTCCTCAACCTGGGCTATCGCGCCTGGCGCTGGGGCATGGATGATCTTGCCTTGCGCGCCTACGAGCGTGCCGACGAGCTCGCCGCCGGCCATCCTCAGGTGCTGTACGACAGAACCTTGTTGTTTGCGGCTTCGGGCGAGGTTGCCAAGGCAAAGGCGGAAGCCAGCAAGCTTCGTACCGTGGTGGATCGCGTGCTGCAGGATCTGCCACCGCTGGAGATGGTCGAGATCCTGGAACCGATGAAGGCGCTGACGGAATCGGTCGCAAGCGGTGATCCCGTTGCAAGGCTGCCGCCCCAGCCCGAGTCTGGACAACCCCTGCCAGACCGCTTTTTTCGGCGCAATCCCAGCCAAAGTCGCGCCCTCGATCTGGCGATTGACGAAAACTCGGAACGCTACTACCCCATCGCGGGCTGGCACGTGCTCGCGCTCGCCCTGCCGTCGCGCTGGAGCGACAGCCTGGAGGTGAGCAAGAAGGGTCAGCCGACCTTTGCCCGGATCCGGCTGGAGGCCGGTGGGCCACAGCCCGTCCTGTGGTTGCTGACCGTCACTGAGAGCCGGCCGGTGTCCGATCTTGACCGCCTCATCGTCGAGGCGCGGCGCAATCTGCCGGGTTCGCCCACCCTGGGCGAAGTGCGTTCATTCACCGGCCGCGGCCTGGAAGGTCGTGCCTTCGTCGCCGACGACCCTGGAGCGAGGCCCGGAGATCCCGGCGCCTTTCCCCGCGTGTGGGTGGCGGTCTTGCGCGCCAAGGGCTTCTTGGTCACAGCCACGCGTTTCTTGCGCGATCGCGACCCGGGCCTGCTCGAAGAGAGCGAGCGAATCCTGCGAGCCCTGGAGGTTCGCGATCTTACCCCGCCCGGCCGCTGACGATCGCGGCTATAAAGATCCTGTCATGCCCCGACGGCGCAAGCGCGCGTTCAGCTACCACGCAGGCGTCACCCTGGATGGCACGCAGCTCACCTGCGATGCGGCGGGGTTTGCCACCGATCTCGTGTTCCTTTCGCACGCCAAGGCGCTCGCGCCCGGGTCGTCGTTCAGCCTCTCGTCACGCCGGGCAGGGCGGCGCCAACTGCTGGCTACCGAGGGCACGCTCGTGCTGCTGGGCGCAGCCGGCGAACGCTTGCGCGCGCGCACCTTGCCGGCTGGGTTCGGGCGGGCCTTCAACCTGGGTGGGCTGCGCCTTGCGCTTGTGCCTGCGGGATACTTGCCGGGGGCGGCCTCGTTGCTTTGCGAAGCCGGCGGTCGCCGCCTGCTCTACGCCGGAACCATCTGCCGCGAGCGTGCTTTTGCCAGTCTGGGTCCCGCGGAGGTGCGGTGCGCAGACGCCGTATGCCTGGACGCCACCTTCGGGGATCCGCGCTTCGTGTTGCCACCACGCGAGGAAGCGGAGGCGGCGCTCCGGCGGTTCGTGGAGGCAGCCCTGGCCGCGCGACGGGCCCCGGTCTTGCTCGTGTCCCCGTTCGGCCCGGCACCGGCTACGGTGGAGGCGCTGCAGGCTGCCGGTATCGCCGCGCGCGCACACGGCAGCATCGTAGGGGCGCTGGCCCGCTTTGCTCAGGCTGGGGCCTCGCTGCCTACGCTACGTCGCTTTGCAGGAAAGCTGAGTCCGAACGAGGCCTTACTCTGGCCACCGGAGGCGCGCGAGGCCCCGGTGATTGGCGCGCTTGCCTCTCCGGCATTCGCGTTCGTTTCCGGTTTCAGTGTCGAGCGCACGGCCGTCGATTGTATGCGCGCTGACCAGGGCATCGCGTTGTCCAACCAAGCAGGATTCTCTGACCTCGTCGGGTATCTCGAAGCGACCGGGGCGCACGAGGTCGCTTTGCACAGGGGATTCGCGGAAACCTTCGCCGCGACCCTGCGTGCGCGCGGCTACGACGCCTACGCCATCGACCCTCCGCGCCAGATGGAGCTATTTCGCGGCTAGTCTCCCTCTATCCGGTCTGGAACCGCGCGGGATTCCGATCTAGAAACAACGCTGTGCTGAACCTCGGCTTCCAGGAGATCCTCGTTATTCTTTTCGTGGCGTTGATCTTCCTCGGGCCCAACATGCTCCCGGAAATCGCTTCTGGCCTCGGCAAGGCCATTCGTGAGGTGCGCAAGGCAGCGGCGGATATCAAGAACGAGATCTCGCTGGATGATGCCATCCGCGGGCCGCTGGCAGAGCTGCGCGATGCGACCATGCTTGCGCCCGAGGAGCTGAAGCGTCGCGATGAGGCACAGAAGGCCAAGCGCAAGGCTGAGCTTGAGGAGCGGGAACGCAAGTTGCGCGAAGAGGCTGAACGACGGCGCATCGAAGGTGAGGAGCAGAAGCGTCGCGACGAAGAGCAGGCGGCCAAGGCGCGGGCCGAGCGCGAAGAGCAGGAGCGCAAAGCGCGCGAGGAGCAGGAGCGCAAGGCACGCGAGGAGACTGAGCGGCGACGCATCGAAGCCGAGGAGCGCAAGCATCGCGACGAAGAGAAGGCCGCCAAGAAACGCGCCGAGAAAGAGGAGCAGGAGCGCAAGGCGCGCGAAGAGGCTGAACGACGGCGCATCGAAGGCGAGGAGCAGAAGCGTCGCGATGAGGAGCAGGCGGCCAAGGCGCGGGCCGAGCGCGAGGAGCAGGAGCGCAAGGCGCGCGAGGAGGCTGAGCGGCGACGGATCGAAGGCGAGGAGCGCAAGCATCGCGACGAAGAGAAAGCCGCCAAGAAACGGGCCGAGCGCGAGGAACAGGAGCGCAAGTCGCGTGAGGAGGCCGAGCAGCAGCACGCGGCCAGCAAGGTGTCCGCACGAGCGGCCAAAGCCGCGGAAGCCCGCCCCGCCGCCGGGAGCGCTGTGGTTTCGGGCGTGACCATGGTCATGAACCCACCGCCCGACGCCAATCGACCCCCGCTGACGCCCACTCCCGAGCTTCTTAGTTTGACACCCGAGCCGGTGTCGGTCGTGCTCCCGCCTGCTCCTGCGGGAGCGCGTCCGCCCCCTGTGCCGGCGAAATCATTGCGATCGATGGCCAGCCATCTGCCTCCCCCGCTGCCGAGCCATGCCGATGCCAAGTCACCTCGGCCGTCCTTGCCGCCGTTGCCCCGGAAGAAAGGCTAGCGGAGCATGTCAGCACAAGAAGACGCCGGACCGTCCGACAAGACCATCGTCACGGAAATGCCGACGGACATGATGCCCGCCCAGCCAACCGATGCGCCGGCGGTGGTGCCCGCGACGGACGCGTCGCCCACGGTGGCGCCCGCGACGGCTGAGTCGCCTCCGCTGGCGGCTGCGACGGATGCGTGGTCCGCGACTTCGTCGGAGATGCGGACTGACCCAAGCCCAGCGGGCGCGTCCGCGCCGTCGTCGGAGACGCGGACGGAACCACCCGCAAAGGAGGGACTGGACAGCAAACGCATGAGCCTGCTCGAGCACCTGGGTGAATTGCGCTCGCGCCTGCGCAACGCGGGCATCGCCTTCGTGGTGGCGATGATCGGCTCGTTCGTCCTGGTCGAGCGATACTTCGACTGGCTGACACGGCCTGTGCGCACCGGCATGAGGGCCGCTTTACCCAAGGAAGCCGGCGAAAATCTCAACTTCTACGCCAAGAGCCTGACCGAACCCTTCTGGGTCTACATGAAGCTAGCGATCGTCGGTGGCCTCATCCTCGCAGGTCCCTTTGTGTTTTGGGAGATCTGGAGGTTCGTGGCGCCGGGCCTCTACCGCAAGGAGAGGCGGCTCACCATGCTCATCATCGGCTCCACCGTGGGCTGCTTTGCCGCGGGCTCCGTGTTCGCCTACCTCGTCTTGTGCGAGCCGGCTGCCTATTTTCTGACCAAGCTACTCACCAATTTTCAGGGCGATGCGCACTTCCATCTCTCCCCCATGATCATGATGGATGAGGTGGCCAACTTTCAGATGATGACCTTGGCGGGTTGTGGCCTTGCCTTCGAACTACCGGTGGTACTGTCGATCCTCGGTTGGATTGGGCTGATTTCCAGCCGAGGCATGCTCAAGTTCAACCGCTACGCCATTGTCTTGGCCGTGGTTCTGGGCGGCGTGCTCACGCCCAGCACCGATCCCTTCACTCAATGCCTACTCGCGGCCCCAATTTTCATACTCTACAACATTTCAATTCTGGTGGTCTGGACGATCGAGCGGGCGCGTCGTCGGCGCGACCAGGCTTTGGATCGGGGCGAGCCGCTCCCCAGCGGGTAGCATCGCTAAGTGACTTTGTACCAGCCCGCCATCGCCGCGATGGACGTGGTGGCCCACACTAAGGCGATGTTTCGCAGCGAGCGGTCCCGCGACCGGCTCACCTGCTCGTCCAACTCGTCAAACTGGTGCAAGATCTCCTCGGTGCCTGGCTGGCGCGAAAGCACCTCCTGCCGCACACGGAACTCGCGGGCGTCGGCGGAGCCGGGGCCGAAAGCGTAGTAGGCTGCCGGAAGCAAGCCCAGCAGGAATGCCACGGCCAGGCCGATGAAGGCCCGCTTGGCCGGCTGATTGCGCAGATTGGCCACCTTGAGGCTCGCGGGAGCGTTGCGGCTCTCGAAGCCCATGGCCAGCTCGCGGGCCGTCGACATGCACTTGCGACAGCCCGAAGCCTTGGTCTTGTCGTAGTACAGGCCGTGCTGCGCGCACCGGACCAGGTTCAGATTCCTGGGATCCTCGTCCATGGCGAGACCCGAAGCTTCCGTGGCGCCGATGTCGCGCAGGCTCCCCGCGGACGGCGTGCCTCGAACTGGCACGATGTCGTCGGAGGGACGCGTGGCATCGCCGCGCGCCAGTTCGAGCCTGGGCCCCGACGAGACATCGGCGTGGAAGGCATCAGTGCCGGGCGCGGGGCTGTTGTTCTGGCTGGCCGGCGGCGGTGTGCGCGTGGCGCGCGAACGTCCGATGGGCGACCCAGCGGGCGGCGGCGCCAGCCATGTCCCACTGCCTGGCCCCGACGGTGCCGGATTCGAGGCAGGGCGTGCTGCGAAGGGGTCGGTCCCTGGTGGCGCAAGACCCTGGCTGGCGCCAGGCTGGGAGCCTGCAGCCCTACCAGGCTGCAGCGGCACACCACCGGTCACAGAGGGATCGGGTGGCGCAACCAGAGGCGGCCCAAAGCCTGGAGAAGCTGCGGCCATTCCCGACGGAACAGAAACCGGGGCAGGAGCCGCAGCCGGGCGGTCGGCTCGGGACATGGTCATGGCCGGCGACATGGGCGCGCCAGGGCCTCGCCCCGCCGGGGAAGACATTTGCGATGAAGCCCGCGGCGGGCCGGCAGCAGGCCGTATGACGGTGACCGCGCCCATGACCTGAAGCTGACGCACCAGAGTCTGCGCTTGAGCTTGCTCCAGGCTTTGACCCGCGCGCAGGTTCTTGGCGGAGATCGCCTTGGCCACGGTGGCCAGCGGGACACCATGCTTCGCCGAAAGCGCGGAAGCCAGGCGTGTCTCTCCAGCAGGGCTGGGATCGGCCGAACCCACCACGAACACGTCAAAGAGCTGACCAGCCATGCTGCCAGTATATCGGGCCCTCAAGGGCTGCCAAGTTGCGCAGACGCATGCAGGTGAAAAAAAATTTGACGGCGCGAGCGGGATCTCCAGGATGGGAACATGGCAGTGGCAGTCGCGCACGCCTCGTCCTCGGGAAGCAGCTCTGTGCCCTTTCCGGGCGCGGTTGCCGTTTTGGCGCGTCGCGCCTCAGTGGTCCCAGGTCTGGAAACACGCCGATTTCGACCAGTCCGACGTCTGCCAGAGCTGCCGCCCGACGATGCCATACCGGCGCGCAGTCGTATCGTCTTGCGCGGCGGCGCGGTGTGCTTGCGCTAGCACCCCAGTAGCTCAGGGGCGATCGCGCCGCTTGAGAAAACCGTAGGTCGTGGGTCGTGGCCCCGGGATCACGGCCTTCACCCACTGGTAGCCCGGCGGAATCCAAGCTTGTTCCTCGACGCAGGGACTCGGCAGACAGTACCTGTGTGTGATGAGGGTGGGGTTGCGCGATAGCATGTACTGGTCACTGCCCCACTTCTGGTGACCGGGTCGATCGGACGCGCTCATGCGCGGGTCATGGGCGATGTGCGCATCGACCAAGCCGAAGACATCGTAGGCGGGGATGCCGGAGTAGTACGGGATCACGCCCGCCCCTCCCACGGTCATCAGGTCGTCGGGGCGTGCGTTCCTGGCGAACCATTGTCCGATGGGAATGCGATCCTCGGCGTATTTCTTCAGGTAGCCCGGGGTGTCGATCCCGTTGTCAGCGCCGATGAAAGTGACGGCCATCCGACTCACGCGCAGACTGCCTGCTACGAACGCGACCGCCAGAGCCGCGCCGGCCAACGCCAGCACGGGCCTGCCCACGGCTGGCCGCAGACGTTGGGCTAGCCGACGGATCGACTCCTGCACGACCACGGCACCCAGAGGCACGACCGGCAAGATGAAGCGGTACAGGCCCATGAAGTCGCCGCCCACCTTGACCACGTAGGCCGCAAACACCAGCCACACCAGAGCGGTCAGGCGCCAGAGATCGCGGCGGGGCTGGTCAGTTGCGGCTGGCCTGCCGAGCAAGGCCAGCAGGAAGAAGAAGGGCACGCCGTAGTCCTCGGCAAAGCGGCGCAGGTAGTATCCGCCCCGAATCAAAGTGCCGGCGCCCCCTGACGACTTCACGTAGAACGTGTTGGGGAAGGGCCAGCCGTAGTAACGCCAGCGCCAGGCGAAGTAGGGCACGAAGAGCGCGGCGAAAAGCATGAGCCATGCCCATTCGCCACGGCGTGGACGGAAACGGCGTTCGCGACCGACCGCCGTGAGCAGACGGAAAAAACCGCCCAACCCAAAGAAAAGCAGTCCTTCAGGCCGAGTCATCGCAGCCAGGGCAAACACCGCTGCGCTGGCAAAACCGCGCCGTGAGGAGATCTCGGCCAGCAACAAATCGAATCCCAGGAAAGACAGGAAGGTGAAAAGTTGCGTCTCCAGCCCGCCCGTGCACCAGCAGGCAAACGCGCCCATCGAGGCGAGCAGACTGGGCGCTATCAGGTGCCAAACCGATGGACGCTGGCCCGACAGGCGCACAGACATGCGCACCACCAGGGCCAAGGTGCCGACGCCAAACGCCACGCCGAGAAAACGCGAGGTCGCCACCGGGCCCAGGCCCAGCTTGATTCCCGCGGCCAGCAGCACGGTCCACAGGAAGTTGGTGAAGCCTTCCACGCGCTCGCCCAGGTTGAAGACCAGTTGACCGTGCTCGGCCAGGTTGGCGGCGTAGCGAAAGGAGATGTAGGCGTCGTCGGTTATGAAGTCGAAGAGCCGCACGTGCGGCAGCAGCACCGCCGTGGCGGCCAGCACGGGCCAGTAGCGTCGGAGGACGGCAAGCATCTTGTTGGAGGCGTTTCTAACCCGCTGGTCTAGCCAAAGGTGCCGCCGTTCCAACCCCACATAGCGCCGTCGGCGTTGGTGAACTCGATGTAGATGCGTTTCTCGGGAACGCCAAACCCAGTTGAAAGCTCCTGGCACAGAATCTTGGAAAGACTCTCCACCTGGTCGGGCGACAAGCTGCCCACGTTCTTCAACTCTGCGTAGCAGGCGGGTGCGCTGCTGCCAGCAAAGCTCATTTCCGGGCGGGCGGCCAGGCTGATCATGACGTAGCTCTCGGGTTTGCCGAGAACACGCGCCACCAGCGCAGACAGACCCTTCAGAAGCTGCGCGCGCCTGTGTTCGTCCGCCGGAGGGGCCGATGTGAAAACCTGGAGCAATGGCATGGGCGCATCCTAGTCCAAACCGGGGCGCGCTGAAACCGTCCTACCCGACCCCGGCCAGGGCGGCTTGTAGCTGGTCGCGGGCGTGCGATTGCCCCTTGCGCTCACATTGATCAATTCCCCTACGCAAAAGATCCTGGGCTTCCTGGTTCCGGCCCAAACTGACCAGGGTGTCGGCCGCCGGAGCGTAAGCTGCGATGTAGTCGGGGTGGCCATGCAGCAGCGCCTCGAAAACCGGCCACGCCTCCTGCAACTGGCCCTGCGTCCGTAGTTCCATGGCTAGGCCATAGTGCGCAAAGGGATCAACCGTGCCCTGCGCCACAAGCGCCCGCAGCGTTTCTAGGCGGGGCGGCATCACACCCGTCAGGAGACCGATGGTCGGGCTGGCCCGGGAACCTCGCCGTCCAGGTCACAGCCGACGATGCGGTTGTGGTTGTCCACCCGAACTACGGTGGGCCTCCAGTTCCGCGCCTCAGTCTCGTCCGCTGCTTCGGCGAAGGTGGCGATGATCACCGTGTCGCCCGGTTGGGCGTGGCGGGCAGCGGCTCCGTTGACGCAAACAACGCCGGAACCAGCTTTGCCCGGCAGGGCGTAGGTTTCGATCCGGCTGCCATTGGTCACGTTCCAGATGCGGACCTGCTCATAGGGCAGGATATTTGCTGCGCGCATCAGGGTTTCGTCGATCGTGACCGAACCCTCGTACGCCAAGTCGGCATGGGTGACTGTCACCCGGTGCAGCTTGGATTTGAACATCGTTCGCTTCATCGAGCACTCCGTCCCGGCCGGTTCCCCGGTCCAGGCAGTTTCATCAATCCTGGACCAAAGTGACGCGGAGTCAAACTGCTTTCGCGTTGACCGTCGGAGGGCCTTGTCCCAATGTCAGAGGGACACGGCTTCAAGAAGACGAAGAAGCGAGAACCAGTGACGCACAAGCCATTCACGCGTTTTGTCGGGATCGACCTCGGAGGAGGCAGGGGCAAGAAGACCGCCCTGGCCGTGCTTGACCGAAGCAAGGGCGGGGTGACTGTCACAGCCCTGCATCCCCGTCCCGACGAGCCGCCGCTCTATGATGCCGCGCTGATCGAGGCCGTGCGCGAGCGAGGCGAGGGTGCGGTGGTCTGCGTGGACGCGCCGCTGACCTTGCCCCCCTGCGTACGGTGCGATGTGGCCTGCTGTCCCGGCCAGCAGAGCTGTGTCGACGCCGAAGTGGTCAGCTTGCGCCGCCTGTTCGGTCTTGGCGTAGGCCGCCGGGGCAAGCCCGCGTTCACGCCCTACACCCAGCGGGCCACCGAGGCGTACCTCCTGCGACGACGGGGAATCTCGCCGCGCGAAGCTTTGGGCCAGGGAATGGGCCCGCTGACGGCGCGCGCTAGCTTTCTGGTGCGCGCCCTGGCCGATCGGTTCACGCTCAACGACAGCCTCATCGAGGTGTTTCCACGCGCCACACTTGGGCTGCTTGGCTTTCGCGATCCCTACAAGAAGCGAGTCGACAAGCGCATCGAGATCCTGGCCCGGCTGCGTGACTTGAGCTTCGCGCCCGGCGTCTGGCGTGAAGAGTGTCGCCAAAGCGATCATGTCTTCGACGCCGTCATTTGCGCGTACACAGGCTACCTGCGCAGCCGTGATGCCTGGACCGTGTCGCCTGAAGTCGCGTCCCTTCGGCCGACCGTGGGTTGGATCTGGGTTCCACCCGGAGACGCGGAGACATCGGCAACACCCAGCGCCGCCGCCGACTGAAGAGGGCGTTATTCGGCCGTGGTGTCTTCTTCGGGTGTGCCGTGGTCCAGGTCGGCAGGTTCGTGACTGTCCTGGTCTGCAGAGGA
>PMBY01000299.1:22209-26746 GCA_003153875.1 Myxococcales bacterium
GCAGTCACCTGACCCCAGGGTGGAGGATTCGCCACCTGGATCTGCATGTGCTCGATCCAGGTTTGAATGTGCAGGTGGAGAAGCTCCGAGCGATGGGCGAACCAGCGCTCGCGTTCAGCCGGGAAGGCCAGCAACACGTCCTTGAACCGGCGAAAAGCTCCCTTGCCGTCGATGGCAACCAGCAGTCGCTCGCGCAGGGCCTGATCCTGTACCACGCCGACGAAACGTTCCATCCAGCGGTACTGCTCGCGTGACGACGCGGGATCGACCCGAACGAACCGGTCTGGATTGTTGGCCACCTTGGCCCGCCGGGCCGCGGCGTCAGGCTCGCCTTCGATGATCGAAAGCAGATCCCCGTTCTCGAGGTCAAGAAAACTCTCCTGCTCCGGAGAATTGCGCTCGAAGGCGATCTCCAGATCGCTCCAATTGATGGTAACTGGCGGCATGGCTAGGTGCTCCTCTGGCGCCCCCCTCCCAATGGGGTGCGCAGAAAGATAAGTAGACAAGGCTAGCCTAGAATCATGGCCTCCGGTTTGCAATGTCTTTGGCTGCACCAAAGCCTGCGCTGGCCTCCCCTTGACACGCGGGAGTTGGTCCATAAAACTAGCAATTCGACTATTTTCGGAGTTCCCGTGGCACGAGTCACCGTCGAAGATTGCCTGGACAAGGTTTCCAATCGATTCTCCCTGGTGATCTTGGCCGCAGAGAGAGCGCGCCAACTTTCGGGGGGCGCCAGGCCGCTGGTCAAGTGCGACAACAAGCCGGGCGTGGCGGCGTTGCGCGAGATTGCGCAGGGGCAGGTGCGGTTCAACGAGTCCGTCGAGGGCACCATCAGGCAGTATCTGGGCGAGACACGCGGGCGGGATGCCCATCCCGAGCGCAGCGCTGGCAGGCAGTAGCTACCGCCCGCGTCGCGCGCTGACGGCGAATCGATCAGGCATGGTGGCGCCTCTGCCCACCCCGCTGAATTGCGTGGCTAGGAACTTGTCCATGCGTGAGAGGCGTGCACTCATGGGCATCTCGGGATGAGCGCTGGCCATGCGGCCAATCAGGCGCGCCATGCCGCGCGGGTCGTAGCCGGCACGATGAAGCAGGACCGTTCCCATCAGGTCCGCTTCAATCTCATACTTCTCGAGGCGCGGCTTGTGCACCACTGCATAGGCCTGTTCCGCAAACTCGTCGAGATCGTCTTCCACAGCGTCGCGGCTGGTTTCCGAATCCAGCTCGTCCATGGCATTGTCGGCGCGCAGACGGGTGGCTTGCACCTTCATCTCGCGCAGACCGTGACGGCGTACGACGTGGATGATCTCGTGGGCGATCAACCCCGCCAGCTCGGCTTCGTCGCGGCATAGCGACAGCAACCCGCGTGACAAGAAGATGTAGCCACCGGGGACGGCAAAGCTGCCCACGCCGTCGCTGTCGAGGATGTAGACCGAAAAGTAATAGTCGTAGAAGGCCGTCTCGATGAGCAGATTCGTGGCAATCAGATTCGCGTACCTCTGCAGGAGCGGGTCGCGCACCAGACCGGTGGCGGCTACGCGCGCGGCCACCGCCAGGCCCACGCCACTTTCGCGCGGCCCGATGTCGTAGCCCTGCTTGCTGATGGTCTTGTCCTCGGCGGCGGCGAGCGCAACCGCGCCGGAGCGATAGGGCAGAAGAAGCGCGCGAAAGGCCCAGAACTCCGTGGCGCTAAAGAACGGGCCTTGCTGGGCGTAGAAGGTGTCCAAGGCTCCGCGCTGCACGTTCTTGATCTGTCCGGCGAAGCCCTTGACCGCCGCGCCCACGGTCCCGCGCGAGGCGCGCGCGTCGGACCATTCCTTGCTCATGGCTTCCATGGTCCCCGACTGCTGTTTTTCATCCAGGCTGGCCTCGGCCAGCCACCCCATCTTGGTCTCTGCCTGCACGCGCAGCCAGCGGTCCTTTTCTTCCAGCTTTCTCACCTTCGTGTTGACCGGAAGACCGGCCACCACGGGAAAGAAAGTGCCTGGTCCCTCGCGTAGCTGATTGTTGGATCGTCTTGTGTAGAGGTCTGCCGCCCAAGCGACCACCGGAATCGACACGGCCAGCAGGAAGGCAACAACTCTGTACGATAACCTCATGGTGGCCCAAGCGTATCACCGCGGCGCAATCTGGGGGACTAGATCGTGACTTGGATTTGCTCCGCGGCCCCGGACAGGGAAGAATCGGGGCTCGGGAGGATCCATGATTCGTTGTAGGTTCACGCTGATGACTGTGTTGCTCACCACAACCGCCCTATCCGCCCAGGCTGCCCCCAACGGGAGTGCGCCCACCCCGCCGGCCCCATCTGCGCCCGCTGAAGGCACGGCCCCGCCCATTCCCAGGAAGGTGACCACGGTGGAGGGAATCACCGAGTATCACCTGCCCAATGGGCTGCGCGTGCTGCTCTTCCCCGATCCCACCAAGCCGACGGTCCTGGTCAACGTGACCTACCTCGTGGGCTCCCGGGTCGAGGGCTACGGCGAGACCGGCATGGCCCACCTGCTTGAGCACATGTTGTTCAAGGGCACGCCCAGCCGGCCCGAGATCTGGAAGCTGCTGCAATCCAAGGGCGCCAACTTCAACGGCAGCACCTGGTGGGATCGCACTAACTATTTCGAAGAGCTGCCCGCCTCACCGGAAAGCCTGGAATTCGCGCTGGCCTTGGAGGCCGACCGAATGATCCACAGCAAGATCGCCGCCGAGGATCTGGCCACGGAATTCTCGGTGGTGCGCAATGAGTTCGAGATGGGCGAGAACAACCCGGCCAACGTGCTGGAAGACAAGATGATGGCGACGGCCTTCCAGTGGCACAACTACGGCAANNACCATCGGCTCGCGCAGCGACATCGAACGCGTCCCCGTCGGCAGCCTGCGCGCTTTCTATCGTAGGTACTACCAGCCTGACAACGCCATCCTTATCATCGCGGGAAAGTTTGACCCGGCCCAGGCGCTGCAACTGGTGGGCAAGCACTTCGGTCCCCTCCCGCGCCCGGCGCGCATGTTGCAGCCCACCTGGACGGTCGAGCCGGTGCAGGACGGCGAGCGCCAGGTGACCTTGCGCCGTACGGGCGATGTGGCACTCGTGTCCCTCGTGTATCACGGAGTGGCGGGCGCGGATTCTGACCGCATGACCGAAGACGCCATCGCCGACATTCTGACCAACAAGCCCAGCGGCCGTCTGTACAAGGCGCTGGTGAGCAAGGGCCTGGCCAGCGAGGTGAGCGGCAACGTCTACCCCATGGCCGAGCCAGGCGTGATCATGCTGTCAGCCAAGGTGAGCGCGGGCGTGGCGCCGGAGAAGGTGCGCGACATCATGATTCGTGTCGTCGAGGGCCTGGCCGGGAGCAAGGTGACCAAGGAGGAAGTGGAGCGCTGGCGCGCGGGCTGGATGAAGGACTTCGACCTGGGGCTGACCGAGACGGCGCGCACCGGCGTTGTGCTGTCGGAGTACGCGGCCATGGGCGACTGGCGCTTGCTCTTCCTGGCGCGCGACCGTGTCAAGGCAGTGACTTCGCTCGACGTGGAACGGGTGGCACGCGCCTTTCTCAAGCAGTCCAATCGTACGTTGGGCCTGTTCCTGCCTGACAAGACGCCCGACCGCGCACCGCTGGCGCAGACACCCGACGTGGCGGTCTTGATCAAAGACTACAAGGGCAGCGCCGCAGTGGCCGAGGGCGAGGCATTCCTCGCCACCGTCGAGAACGTGGAGAAACGGACGACCCGGACGGACCTGGCCGACGGGCTCAAGCTGGCTCTCCTGCCCAAGAAGACCAAGGGCGGCTCGGTTCGTCTGGTGCTGACCGTGCGTTTCGGCAGCGAGCAAGACGTCAAGGGCAAGACCACCGCGGCGGCCGTGCTGCCCAGCATGTTGATGCGTGGAACCAAGAAGCACAGCTTCCAGCAGATCAAAGATCAACTTGATCAGCTTCGCGCTGAGGCGGATTTCGGCGGAGGCCATTCGTCTCCCGGCACGGTCAATGTCAGCCAAATGCGGGTGAAAACCACGCGGGAGAATCTGCCCGCGGTGCTGGATCTCGTGACCGAGATCCTGCGCGAGCCGGCGTTTGCCAAGAGCGAGCTGGAATCCCTGCGCAAGGAGATGCTGGCGGGTCTGGAAGAGCAACTGCAGGACCCGCGCGCCAACGGCCAGGTGGTCTTGATGCAGAAGCTGTTCCCCTTTGCCAAGGACGACGTGCGCTACGTGCCCAGCGTGAAGGAAAGCATCGAGCGGGTGCGCAAGCTGCAGGCGCCCGAGCTGGCCCGGATGCACAAAGCGCTCTGGGGCATGAGCGCCGCGCAGCTTGCCGTGGTGGGCGACTTCGCCCCGGCCACAGTCAAGGCGCAGCTCGAGAAGAATCTGGGTGCCTGGCAGTCGCCCAGCCCCTACCGGCGGGTCGCGCTCGTGTACCGCGCCAACGCGCCCGCCGACGAAACCATCAATACCCCGGACAAGGAGATGGCCTTCGTCATAGTGGGCAGCACCCTGCCGGTTCGCGACGACGACGCGGCGTATCCCGCGTTGACCATGCTCAACTAC
>PMBY01000299.1:26779-27653 GCA_003153875.1 Myxococcales bacterium
GCAAGCTGGTCAAGGACGGCATCGGCGAAAGAGAGCTGGACGAGGCCAAGAAGAGCTACGCCAAGAACTGGGACAGCCGCATAGCCGACGACGATTTCGTGTCGTCCGAGCTGGCGCAGGGCCTGTTCTTGCAACGCACTTTTGCGTACTGGCGCGACCTCAATGACAAGATCCAGAAACTGACCCCAGCCGACATCCATGCAGCGGCACAGAAGTTCATCAAGCCCGACGGATTGGTGATGGTGAGGGCAGGGGATCTGGCGAAGCAAAAGTAGGGGAGCGGTCAAAGAGCCTGCAGGTGCCGGATGAAGCCCTCTGCAAAGTAGAACACCAACATCAGCCGGCCCAGTGAGATGGTCTCGCCGCCCATGAGCCGCCGGGGCTTTTGCGGCAAGAGGGACACGCCATCCACAATCGTCCCGTTGGTCGATCCCATGTCGGTGAGCCGAAATTCGCCGTTCACCCGGGCAATGATGCAGTGTCTCTTCGAAACCGAATACTCGGGGATGGCGATGTCGTTTTCAGACGTGCGCCCCACGCTGATCGGTCCGGGCATCGAGTTGCGCGGCTTGACCACGGGGAAAACCCGTCCCGTCAGTCGCGTACACGCAAACGTTC
Source organism: Myxococcales bacterium (assembly GCA_003153875.1). The sequence goes on from PMBY01000299.1 coordinate 27,398, forward strand.
CCTCGTTGAGGTTGACCACGCTCGTGCCTTCGCTCGATGCGGTGGGGTTGATCTCGCCCGCCATGCCCAGGGTTACCAGGACAGGCTGGAAATAGGCGCGCTGAAAGCCTGCAGGGCCGAGACGCTGCAGTTCGTCTTTGTAGTCGATGGCGTAGGTCAGCATCCAAGGGCCGTTGCTGTGGCCAATCACGGTAGCCACGAATCTCGTCGCTCGTCTTCATGTACCGCCCTGCCACCCGGCAGGTCAAGGTCTTGC
>PMBY01000364.1 GCA_003153875.1 Myxococcales bacterium
CAGCGGGTCAGCATCCAGCAGGCCGCGCTGGCGGTTCACCAAAAAGTCCAGGCGGTGAGCGCCGCCGAGTTCCTGCCTGAGCGCCAAATCTCCGATCAGGAGACTCTGCGACGCGACTACGAAAAACTGCGCCTGGCCTACGAGCTAGGCCGCTCGATCGGGCTTGAGGTCGACATCGACCTTTTGCTCGAAAAAATCATCATGAAGGCGTTCGATCTGATCCCGGCCGATCGTGGGGTCATCCTTCTGATGGAAGACGGCGTCCCCCAGCCACGCGTCGCCAAGGCGCGGGATGGCCGCACCGAGCAGATCGTACTCTCCCGGTCCATCCTGAACGAAGTGGTCCAGCAGAAGGCGGCCGTGCTCTCCTCCGACGCCAGCATGGACAGCCGGTTTCAGGGCGCGCGCTCCATCATCATGCAAGGCATTCGTTCCACCATGACCGTTCCGCTCATCCACCACGACGAGCTGCTGGGCATCATGCACCTGGATTCCATGGTGGCGACCAACGCCTTTGGCGAGAAGGATCTGCAGATCTTCGCCGGGGTCGGCAACCAGGCCGCCGCCGCCATCCACAACTCCATGCTGGCGCGCAAGATCGAGCAGGAGGCGAAGACCCGCGCCCAGTTCCAGCGTCTGCTCTCGCCCAACCTGGTCGAACAGGTGGTGTCCGGCAAGCTGCAGCTAGAAAAGGGCGGCGCCCTGTCGGAAGTGACGCTGTTGTTCTCGGACATCCGTGGTTTCACCGCCATGAGCGAGAAGAGCCAGCCACCGGAAATCGTGCGCATGCTCAACGAGTATTTCGAGCTGATGGTGGACGTCATCTTCAATCACGAGGGAACTCTCGACAAGTTCGTGGGCGACGAGATCATTGCCCTGTTCGGAGCGCCGGTGGCGATCCCCAACGCGGAGAAGAAAGCGGTCGAGTGCGCGCTCGACATGATGCAGGTGCTGTCCGAATTCAACCGCACCCGCGCGTCGGAAGGTCAGGAGCAAATTCGCATCGGTATCGGCATCAACACGGGCACGGTGGTCACGGGCGCCATTGGCAGCTCGCGCGCGCTCCAGTACACGGCCATCGGCGACGCCGTGAACACGGCCTCCCGCCTGTGCAGCGTGGCCAAGCCAGGAGAGGTGCTAGTGTCCGAGGGAACCTTCGGCAAGGTTGGGAGTGTGGTGTCCGCAACCGCGCTACCGCCGGTGCGGGTGAAGGGTAAAGCCGAACCTCTGCGCGTGTGGAACATCACCGGCCTTCGTGCGCCTGCCTGGCAGGGCGAATCGACGAAGCCCTTTTGACATGGGAACCCTGAGAGGGTTCCCATGCCCTCCCGCGATGGTGCGCCGCCGGCGAAGCCGGCGGGCTCCCTACGCGACTTCTGAACCCTCACCGCGGTGGCCGGCATCATAAAAGAGGGTTAAACTTGGCCCGAAAGGAGTTGTTCCATGCCTGCTGCCAGCGAGAAGCCCGCCGAAACATCTGGTGAAGCGCCTGCAACTCCGGTCACCCTGACCGTGCGAGCCGCAGAGAAGGTGAAGGAGATCCGCGTCGAAGAGAAGATCCAGGATGGCTATGCGCTGCGGCTCAAGGTGTTGGGGGGTGGCTGCTCGGGATTCGCGTACGACCTGTACTTCGACCAGCCGCAGGACATCGACCATGCCTTCGAGTGCAATGGCGTGAAGATGCTCTGCGACCAGATGAGCCTGATGTATCTGATGGGAACCGAGATAGACTTCGTCGAGAGCCTGCAAGGCTCGGGCTTCAAGTTCAGCAACCCGAACGTGAAGTCGACTTGCGGCTGCGGCAGCTCGTTCTCCGTCTAGTCGCCGTTTAGCGCACGGTCACGCCGTCTTCTTCCTTCAGACGGTTGATCTTGGTGAGGCACTGGTCGCGGATGGTGCTGCGCATGGCAGGGCTTTGATCCTGAACGGATTCACGGAACACGCCCTCATAGCTGGCGCACTTGCCCGGGTCGACCGCGTGGTGGCAGTAGTGGTCGCGCACGCGCTCGCAGGGATTGCGTCCGGCGACCGCCATCGTGATGGCCAGCCAACACACGCCCGCCCCAGCCGCAAAGATGAGGACGCTGATCAGCCATCGTCGGTGCCGGCGGTACCGGTAGGGATCGATCTCTGCAGCCTCGCGGCGGATCTGCTCGAGTTCCTCGGGCGTTTCGTCCATGGCGGACGGATTAGAGCCTGTCCACCCTGAGTCTGCAAGCTGCCTCTCTGGTGGTCATTCATGCTAGATCCCCAGCATGGTCCGGTCCCAGCCAGCCCCAAGCGCGACTGCCAGCGCAAAGGGCGGAGCCAGGAGCTGGCCGCCAGAGCGCAAACGCGTGGCTGCCATTCTGCGTGGCCTCGACCGACTGTATCCCGAGGCTGACTGCGAGCTACATCGGGACAACCCCTTCCAACTTCTGTGCGCGACCATCCTGTCGGCCCAATGCACCGACGAGCGCGTGAACCAGGTTGCCCCGCGCCTCTTCGCGCAGTTCCCCACGCCCGCAGCCATGGCCCTGGCGCCTGCACCGGTCGTGGAGGAACTCATTCACTCGACTGGCTTCTTCCGAAACAAAACCAAGAGTCTTCTCGGGGCATCGCGCGCCATCGTGGAACGCCACGGCGGCCAGATTCCGCACACCATGGCCGAGCTGTGCAAATTGCCCGGAGTGGCCCGCAAGACCGCCAACGTGGTGCTGGGCACGGCGTTCGGCGTGGCCGACGGCATTGTGGTGGACACGCATGTCCAGCGCCTGGCTCAGCGCCTGGCGCTCACGCGTTCCTCGACGCCTGAGAAGATCGAACAAGATCTGATAGTGGTCATTCCGCGCGAACGCTGGATCCGGTTTGCGCACCAGATGATCTGGCACGGCCGCCGTTGCTGTTTCGCACGCCGGCCCGATTGTGAACACTGTCCCCTCGCCCCTCACTGTCCCAGCGCCTTCAAGGAATCGTAAAGGACCGCCCGGCGAACGCCTCAGGGCGAACCTGGCTTGACCGGGCAGCCGGTCTGGCTGTCGCGGCTGGCCCGGTCGCGCACGTCCTTGGTGATCCGCATCGCACAGAAGTCCGGTCCACACATGGAACAGAAATGCGCCTGCTTGGCGCTTTCGTCCGGCAAGGTCTCGTCGTGGAAAGCCCGCGCGGTGCTCGGGTCGAGCGCCAAAGCGAACTGGTCCGGCCAGCGAAAATCGAAACGCGCCCTGGCCATGGCGTCGTCGCGGGCGCGGGCGCCCGGGTGGCCCTTGGCCAAGTCGGCCGCGTGCGCCGCGATTTTGTATGCGATCACTCCGGCCTTCACGTCGTCGCGGTTGGGCAGGCCCAGGTGTTCTTTGGGCGTCACGTAGCACAGCATGGCTGTGCCGTACCAGCCGATCAGCGTCGCGCCGATGGCCGAGGTGATGTGGTCGTAGCCAGGCGCGATGTCCGTCACCACCGGGCCCAAGGTGTAAAACGGTGCCCCGTGGCAGGCGGCCAGCTGCCGTTCCATGTTCTCCTTGATTCGATGGACCGGCACGTGACCCGGACCTTCGATCATTACCTGCACGTCGTGCTGCCACGCGATCTTGGTCAGCGCGCCCAGGGTTTCCANNTCGCAGATCCGCTCGAACTCCGTGTAGAGAAAATTTTCCTTTTGGTGGTGCAGACACCACGTGGCCATGATCGAACCGCCGCGCGACACGATTCCGGCCAAGCGCCGGGCGGTGAGCGGCACGTGTCGCAGCAGCAGCCCGGCGTGGATGGTGAAGTAGTCCACGCCCTGCTCGGCCTGCTCGACGATGGTGTCGAGGAACACGTCGATGGACAGGTCCGGGATCCTGCCCCCCACTTTCTCCAGGCACTGATAGATGGGCACGGTGCCGATGGGCACGGCCGCATTGCGGATGATCCGCTCGCGCGTCTCGTGGATATCAGGGCCGGTGGACAAATCCATCACCGCGTCCGCGCCCCAGCGGGTCGCCCAATGCAGCTTCTCCACTTCTTCTGCGACCGACGAAGACAGGGCCGAGTTGCCGATGTTGGCGTTGCCCTTCACCAGGAAGTTGCGGCCGATGGCCATCGGCTCCCGCTAGGGGTGGCGGAT
>PMBY01000058.1 GCA_003153875.1 Myxococcales bacterium
GGAACCGCCGGCGGCCGAAGATCCGCCCGTGGCCGAAGATCCGCCTGTCACCGCAGAACCGCCCGGGGCCGACGAAGATCCGCCTGTCACCGGAGAACCGCCCGTGGCCGACGATCCGCCCGTCACCGGAGAACCGCCAGTCGCTGACGACGATCCGCCCGTCACCGGAGAACCGCCAGTCGCTGACGACGATCCGCCCGTCACCGGAGAACCGCCAGTCGCTGACGACGATCCGCCCACGCTGGACGAACCCCCCGTGGCTGGATGCCCGCCTGGATTCTGGTTTCCGTTCGAGTTCGAGCTGTTGCAATTCACCAGTGCCATAGCGAATGCCAAGCACCCAATCCATGCTGCGATCGTGGAGAAAGTCGTCACTGTGTTTCGCATGTCTCCGTCCCCTTGGTGAGAGATTCATCCAATTCAGATCTGGCTGGCCGCACTCCTACCAGCATTGTCCGTCTTCGACAAGCGAAGGCGTCTGTCAAACGGTCTGCTTGTAGTGAACCTCGCTCAGTTCCCTCAGACGGTCCGCCGCCTGTTCAGGTGTGAGATCGCGCTGGGGCATGCCGAGCATTTCGAAACCAACCAGGAACTTACGCACGGTGGAGCTGCGCAGAAGCGGAGGATAGAAATGCATGTGGAGCTGGAAGTCGCCGGCGCCTTCCGCCTTCGGGGCTTGGTGAAAGCCCATGGAATACGGGAAGCTGCACTGGAAGAGGTTGTCGTAGCGGGTGGTCAGGCGCTTCAGCAGATCCGCCAGGGCGTCGATTTCTCCGTCGGTGAGGTCGGTCAGGTGTGCACAGGCGCGGTGGGGCAGTACCAGGGTCTCGAAGGGCCACACAGCCCAGTAGGGCACCAGAGCAGTGAACTGCTGGTTGGAGCAGACAATGCGCTGGTTGCGCTGCTGCTCTTGCGCCAGATAGTCGAGAAGCAGGGAGGAACCGTGGCGCTCGCGGTATGAGCGTTGATGATCGAGTTCCTTCTGGACCTCGCTGGGCACGTGGGACGTGGCCCAGATTTGGCTGTGCGGGTGGGGGTTGGAGCAGCCCATCAGCTCGCCCTTGTTCTCGAAAACCTGAACTTGGTTGATTCCAGGATCCTCCAGCAACCGGCGCGTCTGCTCGGTCCAGGTGCGAATCATCGAGGCGATCTCCGCAACGCTCAGTTCGGGGAGGCTCAGATCATGGCGGGGGCTGAAGCAGACCACTTCGCAGCGGCCGGGCTCTCCCTCGCTGCGGAACAGCGGGCTCGACTCGCCGGGAAAGGCGGCGGCCTCGGGCAACAGGGCAGCGAAATCGTTGTCAAAGACGAAAGTGCCTTGGTAGGCGGGATTTCGCGCGGAACCCGCACGCGAGTTGCCAGGACATAGGTAGCAGTTGGCATCGTACCGGGGACGCCGCTCTTCGGGCAGACGCTCCACCTTCCCTTGCCAGGGCCGCAGCAGACGGTGGGGCGATACCAGCACCCATTCGCCGGTGAGAGGATTGAACCGGCGGTGGGGATAGTCCCTCGGTTCCATCACTGCAAACGCTCCGTTCCGCAACCCGGCGCGCAGCTGTGGATCTTCGGGGGCTTTCCAATCTTGGCGAAGGCAGGAGTCATACCTTGCACGAAAGCCCGTTCCTGGCCGGCTGCCACCAGGTTGATGGTACATCCCCCGAAGCCGGCGCCCATCATGCGCGCGCCCAGCACGCCAGGAAGAACGGTGGCGGCTTCAGCCAGCACGTCCAGCTCAGGGCAACTCACCTGGTAGGCCTTGGAAAGACCCTGGTGGCTCTGATTCATCAGGCGACCGAAGGCCGGCAGGTCCTCGCTTTCCAAAGCGGCGCAGGCGGCGATCACCCGCAGGCTCTCCTCGATCACATAGCGGCAGCGACGATAGACGATGGGGTCGAACTCCGCGCGATGGGCGTCGAGCAGTTCCAGACTCACATCGCGGAGACTCTGGACCTCCGGGGCGTATTTCCGCAACAGCCCCACGCCGGCTTCGCACTGGCTCCGGCGCTGGTTGTAGCCGCTCTCGGCCAGGGCACGCTCTACCTGGGTGTCGCAGAGAAAGATCTTCACCTGACTGCGGAAGGGCACGAACCTGCAGGAGAGATCCTGACAGTCCAGCATCATCACGTGATCCTTCTGGCTCATCAGGCTCGCCATCTGGTCCATTATGCCGCACTTGACGCCCACGAAGCTGTGCTCCGCCGCCTGAGATAGCTTCGCCATGGTCAGGCGGTCCAGACCCAGGTCAAAGAGTTCGTTTAGGGCAAAGGCGAGACCGCACTCCAGGGCGGCACTGCTGCTCATGCCGGCGCCGATGGGCAAATCGCCGCCGTATGCCAGCTCGAAGCCGCCCGGGGGATGTCCGGCCTTCTGCAGTTGATCGAGGACGCCCAGCAGATAGTTGGGCCAGCGCTCGGGATGGGGAGCCAATTGCGCCAGATCCCCTTCGAGTCGCCGATCCAAGTCCAAAGCGTGCAGAACGTAGCGACGATCAGAACGGGCTCTGACTGCCATGGCGATCCCGCGATCCACGGCGGCGGGCAGCACGAAACCATCGTTGTAGTCGGTGTGCTCGCCGATGAGGTTCACCCGGCCCGGCGAACGCACGACCACGGCTGGCTCGCCGAAATCCTGTCGGAAGCTTGCAAGAACCGGAACAAAGAATGGCGGTAGGTCAGTGGGGCCGAGGCCGAGATGCTGCATGGTCAGCTCAGGGAAAATGACTGAATAGCACGCGGCCCCGAGAGCACCAAACTACCGACCAAGCATGACCGCGGACCCGGCCTTGCCTTCGGGCGCAAGATCAACCAGTCCCCGGTCGAAGGTAGCCAGTCGCCCGCCGCGACGAATCGCCAGGGCCAGCAAGTGCGCGTCGGTCACCTGAGCGTGACTGCCCAGACGTTCCCAAGCGATGTGCTCGTTGCTGGCGATTTCGATATCATCGGGCCAGAAGACGTGGCCTGGCAGGGCCGTAATCCTTCGCAGGATTTCCCTCGCTTCGCGGGGCGAGCGGGCATCAGGAATGGCGCGCTTGTTCGAGGAAACCCGAACAAATCCTGATTGGGTTACCGGACATGTGGCGAATCCGGCCCGGCCAACCTCGTCGAACCACGCGAGCGCAGTGGCATGATGGACGTGGTTCGGCCAGGCCAAGGCGACCAAGACATTGACGTCGAGAAGGATCGGCATCCCCTTCGGCCTTCGGCGGACGTCCGGGTTCCGGCGCGAGACCGGTGCCTGCCTTGGTAGGGGCACGCGATTACTCGTCCTCAAGCGCAGAGCGAATCATGTCAGCCGTCATGGGAGCAGCATCGGCGGGCACATCGAAAGTCGGGAAGCCGTGCCGGGTCCGTCCGGCCGGAAACGGTGCGTTCAGACCCTTGCGCGCGAGATCAGAGATGACAGTTCCCAGTCCCCTTCCGCGCGCCGCAGCCAGACTGCGGGCGGCCCGATAAACATCGCCATCGAGGTGAAGTGTGGTTCGAACGGCTGCGCTCATAGAGACAATATGATGGCATGATGCCATGATGTCAAGGCAGGCCAGGCTTTCAGGGACAGCAGAATGGTTCCTGCGTTTCCTGGAGCGTCGGCGACCGCTTCGTGTGCTGGATCGTCTCACCATCAACGCCACGAGTTTGCTAACATAGCGCTCTCCCGACGCGGGGATGGCGGAACTGGTAGACGCGCCAGACTTAGGATCTGGTGTCGAAAGACATGGGGGTTCGAGTCCCCCTTCCCGCACTGCAATCAATTCGGCAAGTTAGGTCCGATGGATCTGGTGTCATCGGGTCGGTGGGCCTCCGATCCCCCACCTGATCCCCCACTTTTCCCTTCCGTGTTGGTGCCCATGACCATGCGGACGATGCTTCCCGCTGCCGCCAGTTTCTCCTCTCTGCCCACGTGGGAGTAGTGCTCGGTCATGGCGGCGGTGACATGCCCAGTAATGCTCCGTGTGACGATCTCCCCAGCTACCTGCCTGGACAGATTGTTGAAGGTGCGCCGCAGCCCATGGGTCGTCACCCGCTTTGTGATACCGACTTTCTTCAGCACCCTGATCAGCGCCCACCGCAACCACACCCTCGGCAACAAACCACCATCTTCACCTGGAAAGACCCAGTCGGAGTCGAGCACCGAAAGACCCGATGAGACAAGGCGAGCGCGATGCTCCCTGAGCACCGTCTTGAGTTCCGCCACCAAAGGCACCGACCTCACCGTACCGGTCTTCGTTGTGCCCACTATCCCTCTCCACTGGGCCCTCCTCACCCGAATGACACCGGCCTCTTCGTCGATGTCACCCCATTTCGTGGCCGTTGCCTCACCATACCGTTCGCCCGTGAAGGCGAGCATGGCTGCCAGGGGATAGAACTTGGGCTCGGCCTCCTTGAAGGCCACCAACACTCTCCCGAGTTCCCCGGCGCTCAGGAGATTGGGTTCCTCGTCGGTGCACCCAGATACCGGCAACCGCCTCACCCGAGACACCGGGTTGTGCGGCAGCTGATACTCTGCCACCGCGTCTGCCAGAACCATTCGCAACATGATGAGGGCACTGTTGACCGTCCCCGCCCCAAGCCGCTGACTCAGCTCGATCTGCCATGCCTTGACGTCCGCGTCGGTGATCTTGTCGAGGAAGAAGTCCCCGAAGTCGGGCAGCACGTAGTGGGCCAGAGCCTCAGCGTAGGTGATCGCTGTCGATGCCTTCACCGAGAGTGCTCTGGACCTCAGCCACGATTCTACGTAGTCGCGCAGCCTCGGAATCTCCCTGGCGACGAGATCTGCGTTTTGGACGTCTAGCCGCCACTCCTCCCGGAGTCGCACCGCATCCTTCAGGGTCATTCGAATCAGTTTGTCTACCTCCTGCATCCGCCCAGTCTTCGGATTGACGGCGCGAAGGCGGATGCGCTTTCGCCCGTCGGTCAATTCTTCTATTCCCGGATATTTCGTTTTCATCTTCAGCTCCCATCCGGGGCACGGGAGCGCCACTGCCCCGGATCATATCGTCTAGGTCGGACACACGAAAGAGGTACGTACGTCCACGGTGACCTGCAGGAAGCAGACGCCCAGAGGCGATGAGATTTCGGATTGCAGAGGCGGACCGATAGCGCAGATAGGCAGCGGCCTCGGCGCTTGTCAGGTACGGACTTGGCGGGCTGGTCGGCCCCTGAGTTGTGGCGGTCATTGCGCTACCTTGCGTGGAGCCCGGCGCAATTCTGGGCTGGCATCCATTTCACTCCTCGCACTGAATCGTAGGTCGTCGAGGAGATGTGCATGCGCAAACATCGAGACGACTAACTCACGTCCAAGAAAGGCAAGGCCCGCCTTAGCTGCAGATCCAATCACTATGGATTATCGGCAGAAGGGGGTTCTCAGAACCGAAAGAAAAGAACTTTCCAGCCCTCCACGAAGCCAACGCACATAAGCAGGCGATGGGGACAGCGGGCGGGGGGATGCTTGCCGACTGCTACCAAG
>PMBY01000098.1 GCA_003153875.1 Myxococcales bacterium
GGCGGCGCCAGCCTGTGCGCCATCGTGAACGGCCGATCCATCGACAACACCATGGGATACTCGCCGTTGCAGGGGCTGGTGATGAGCACGCGCTCGGGCGATCTGGATCCTGCCGTGGCGCTGACTCTTCTCGTGCGCGAGGGGGGCAACAGCGCCGCGGTCGAGGGTTTGCTCAATCGCAAGTGCGGCGTGCTGGGCCTGTCGGGCATGTCGGCCGACATCCGCGACGTGGTGGCGCGTGCAGCGGATGGCGCGACCGCGGACATCGACCAACTGTCAGTGGCGGCGCAGGTCTACCTGTGGCGCATTCGCAAGTACCTGGGCGCGTATTTGACCCTGGTGGGCGGCGCGAATTGCGTGATCTTCACTGACACCATTGGCGAGAAGGTTCCGTATGTGCGCTGGGCGGTGACTGCGGGACTGCAATGCTTCGGATTGGACATCGATCCCGAAAAGAACGATGCCTTGAAAGCCCTGCCAGCGGACTTGTCCACGCCGGGAAGTCGGGTTCGCATACTGGCGGTGGCCACCAATGAAGAGATGGCCATTGCTCGTTTCAGTTACGGCCTGCTGTTGCACAGCCAGTCGGAAAGGATTGCACTGTGAATACCCTGGTCTTGATTCCTGGCCGCAAGAGTTTGCGCTACGCGGGCTTCATCGCGGGCCGCGAGACCTGTACCGGCACCATTCGTGGTTTTCGCTGGCAAGGGGCACGCGCAGCCCTCGACGAGGTTCGTACTATCGCGCAGGCCGTGGGCCTGCTCGACGACGCCACCAGCGTGGTTGTGCATGGCCTCTTCGGCGGCGAAGAATTCCCCGGCCCGGCCCTCGTCAATGGTGACGCCTTTGTCCGCCTGGACCGCATTGCGCGCCAGTCACCTTTGCACGTGGCTGGCTTGACTGAGACCGCGCACGCCGTGCAGGAGGTCTTTCCGCGGGCGCCGGCCCGGCTGGCCTTTGAGACTTCATTCTTTGTGGACTTGCCGGCACGCGAGCGCACCTACGCCATGTCGCCTGAACTGGCGCAAAAGTTGGCGTTGCGACGTTGGGGCTACCATGGCCTGTTTCACGAGGCGGCCTCGATGGAAGCCGGCCGTGGCTGGCGCAAGCGAGGGTTCGACCAGCCGGCCCGCATTCTCTCCATCTGCCTTGAGGCGCAGCCCGAGATAGCCGCCGTGCTCGGTCGTCGGCCCATCACCGTCACCAGCGGCGCGACTCCGCTTGAGGGCCTGCCAGGCGAGACCAACAGTGGCGAGATCGATCCCGCGGTTGCACTGGCCCTGGCCGGCGAGGCTGGCCTTGGCCCAGAAGGCGCCAACGCACTTCTCGTGGGCGGAAGCGGCCTGTCGGGCCTGGTTGGTCACCGCGTGCGACTGGACCACGTGCTGGCCAGCAAGCGCAGCGACTGTGTGCGAGCCCGCGATGTCTTGCTCTATCGCATGCTGCTGGCATCAGGCACCGCTGCGGCCGCTTTGGGCGGGGTCGATGCAGTTGTGTTTTCCGGTCGCTACGCTTCATGCTCGGCTGTGGTGGCCCAACATGTGTTGCCACAATTGGAACGCGCCGGCGCGCTCGGCCCCCACGCCGCGGAATGGACAGTTTTCGCCAAGCCGCTGGAAGCGGTTCTTGCGGACACGGCGATTACGAACTGAACGCTGTCTGCCGGGACGCTGAGGGCGGCGAAGACGGGATGAATTGATCGAGGCCACCGTGGCGGGTACGCGATGGGGTGGACTATGCCTCGTGATCGGGACAGCCCTTCAGCACCCTCCGCCGGCACCCCGATCCGCCTCGCGGAACCCGGGTGGCACGCCGGCAGGCGTGGCGGCACACGTTGGGAGGGTTCTCCGACGCAGAAAAGCCATGTTCGAATCGCTTATGCTCTGGACCGGCTCGCGGCGCAACTGGAGAAGGTTTTGGGACAGGACGGGAGACAACGTGATACGTTCTCCGCATCGTCTCTTGAAACATGGAGTCAAACAAATGGCGCATCGAGGGTTTCGCGAAGGTGTCCGCGGTTCATTGATTCTGGTCGCTTGGTTGATCCTGGGAGGCTGCAGTTCCAGCAAGGTGCCCGCGACTCCCAAGTGCTTGCTGGCCAGCGAATGCAAGAATCCGCTTCAGTGCGTGCAGGGGTACTGTGTCGCCGCGTGCGAGGAATCGCGCGACTGCCCGTCCGGTGAACGGTGCATTGGGGCCACTCAGGGAAATACCTGTCAGCCACTGGAGACGGCCACTTGCCAGTATACGAGCCAGTGCACGACACCTCTGGTGTGTGCCTTTGACCAGAAATGTCGCGAAGGATGTCTTGCGAACATCGACTGCCCCACTGGCCAAAAATGCACGTCGGGAAGTCATTTGTGCGCGGATCCCACCATCGACAAGAACTACGATCCCGCGACCAACGAATTCGTCGCCAAGGATGATGGCGGCGTGGCGAGTGGCGGTGCGGGTGGCGGCACCGGTGGGGTGGGCGGCGCCGTCACGGGAACCGGAGGCGCTGGCGCCGGCGGCGGCTCGGGCGCCAGCGACACTGGCATTGACGCCGCCGTCTCGAATCCCGGCGACGACTCTGGCGCCGGCGGCGGCTCAGGTGGAGGCGACGCTGGCGTTGACGCTCCCGTCACGAATCCCGGAGACGCTGCCGCCGGCAGCGGCGGCTCAGGCGGAAGCGCGGGCGGCGCGACCGGCTCGGGCGGCGCGACCAGCTTGGGCGGCACAACCGGCTCAGGTGGCGCGACTGGATCGGGCGGACGCGATGCGGGCACCGCCGGGGCTACTGGAAACACTTGCGCGACGGGGCAGACCCCCAGCAACTTCGGTCTGGTTGCCACGGGCGACTCCGACCCCAACTACACATCCGGAGTCGGTGTGCTAACCGCCACGGAGTTCCTTGTGTTCAATGCCTATTATGGTGCTGCCTCAACCGACGCCGGCGCGGGCGCCAAAGTCAATCGTATCGACGTGCAACACTTCGACCCGATCACACGTGCGAGCAAGACCAAGTCCACACCGCTGCTGATAGGGGCTGGCGATTCGGGGATCTACATCAACGGCGCCGCCCTCGCGCCCACCGGCGAAATCGCCATCATATACAGCGCCAACAGCGGCGGTTGGGGCGTGTACCTCGCGTTCCTCGACAAGAACCTGGGCCTGACTCAGACCACGCTATTCGTGGCCGTGGGTTCCGACTCCAACCACAATCAGTCGTACGTGCAATGGCTCAACGGTCAATTCGTTGCATCCTCCATAGTTCTAAATGGCAGCCAGACTATCAAGCTCGGAAAGTTCGGAGCTGACGGATCCAATCCCCAGATCACCCGCGTCATACCCACAGACGATCCATCCGGCTACGTGATGGGTTACGACCCTGCCGAGGGCGAAGTTGCATTCTCGGGGGGCACGTTCGCCATTGCCTATTTTTCCCTTGCAACGTATCTCCCCGCCTTGACCTTCGTCGATGCGTCTGATCCGTTCAGTGCGGAGGTTGCCAGTCCAGTGACCCTCCCGTCGGCCGACAAGTCCGGCAGCTACGGGTTTTTTGCCGTGGCAGGCACGTCGCAGGGGTTTGTCACAGTCTACAATGGGACTTCGTCCTTGAACGCGCCCTCACTGCTGGCAACATTTGTGTCGAACTCAGCTTCAGGCGACGCTGGCGTACCTGTCGGCGCGACGCATTCCTTCTTAGGGGGTCGCGGCTACGCAGGATACTGGAGTGCAGACGGCAGAAGTGACGGCACTGGAGCTGGCTTTGCCGTGCTCTACCCTGACGGCTCCGTCAGTTTCCTGTATTTCAACCCAGATGGCTCGACGCATTCGAGCCCGCAAATCGCCATGGAGCAACCGAACCTGGCCAGTCTTGGAGACGAAGTGAAACTCACGAATTTCGGAGGCACCTTCGCTGTGTCCCTCTACAGCAGCGCCGAGCACCTGACCCGCATGGTAGCGTCGATCTGCAAGTAGACGCCGACACCGGCGCGCCAAGTTTTTGGCTGCGCCGGTTGCCGGTCCCACAGAGCTCGCGCGGCTCTGAGCATAGGAAAATCGATGGGGGTTCTTGAGCGTCCGGGAACCCTGCCGCACTCCAGCAGCGCAACCTTGATCGGTGGTGTGGTGCCGGTGGTGTGGTGCCTGAGTCTTCTTGGAGTCTCCCTTGAGCGTCGGTGGACGTGCCCTCCGGGTGTGGTGCCCCCGGGTGTGGTGCCTGAGTCTTCTTGGAGTGCCTGAGTCTTCTTGGAGTCTCCATTGAACGTCGGTGGACGTGCCACGCGATCGCCGTTGAAGGGGGTGGTGGCTGGCGTAAACGACAGCCAGGACG
>PMBY01000525.1 GCA_003153875.1 Myxococcales bacterium
GGGAGCGGCGGCACGAGCGGAACGACGGCCACGGGCGGAATGACAGCGACGGGTGGCATCACCAGCGTGGGCGGCACGGGCACCGCTGGCACGCTCGGCGGAACGGGTGGTACTGCGACTGGCGGTGCAGTTATCGGTGGATCAATGGCAACTGGCGGCACCACAGGCACGGGCGGCACGACGACAACTGGTGGGACTGCGACAACAGGCGTAACCACAGCGGGCGGCGGAACCACAAGCGGCGGTGGAACCATGATAGCAGGTGGAACGACAGCAAGCGGCGGCGCCACTAGTGCCGGTGGCGCCGCGAATACGGGTGGAAATGCAGCTACCGGAGGGATGACTAGCTGCACGCACGAGACGGACTTGGCCTTTTGCGCCCGACTCGGCAAGAATTGCGGTTTGCTGACTGCCGCGGATGACTGCGGTGCCTTGCGCACGGCAGACTCATGCGGAATGTGTGGCGGCACGACTCCAGCGTGTGAAGACAACGTATGCAAGCGTGACGTGGGTTCCTTTGTTCCGTCGAGCGCTCACTCGTGCAGCGCTTCAACCGGCAATCTTGGATTGTGCCATGGAGAAAGCTGCTGCACCAGCATCGTGGTACCCAGCGGAACATTTCCGATGGGCCGAAGTTTGAGTGGGGTAGACCAGTATCCCAATCCATGGGCAGCACCCGAGGAGCAGCCGGAGCATTCTGTGACAGTGTCAAAGTTCGCTCTCGACAAGTATGAGGTGACGGTAGGCAGATTCCGCGAGTTTGTCTCGGCATATGTTGACAGCACAATGTCAGCACCAGCGGTAGCTAGTGGCGCAATCCCGAACATCGCTGAAAGTGGCTGGAATTCAAACTGGAACGCGATTCTTCCTGCCACACAATCGGCCTTTAAGGACGCTTCGCACCTTAAGTGCGATTCGACGACATGGCAGAACGACACTTGGACGGACGAAGTGGGTTCCAATGAGAACCTGGCCATCAACTGCGTGAACTGGTACGAGGCATTTGCATTCTGTATTTGGGATGGCGGGAGACTGCCAACGGAGGCAGAGTGGGAGTACGTGGCGGCAGGTGGGGCGGAAAACCGTCTGTTCCCATGGGGGAGCGCAGCTGCCGATTGCGACCACCTGAATTTCAATACGGGAACGGTCGGTTACTGCGCCGGCGGAAAGGTGACACCAGTAGGCTCGTACAGCGGGGGAAACGGGTTTTGGGGCCACTCTGACCTAGCTGGAAACGTGTGGGAGTGGACGCTTGATTGGTTCGATGCAGCTTGGTACAGCGGCGCAGGTGCTGTTTGCAACGATTGCGCAGCATGCTCGTCAGGCTCCAGGCGCGTTATACGCGGCGGTAGCTACTATGACACTCCTTCAGTCGTGCGTGTCGCGGCCCGCTACAGCAACTCCCCGGCTGATCGAATTAGCGGCGGCGGTGCCAACGTTGGAATTCGCTGCGCCAGAAATCCGCTATGAGGGCGCTATAGAGGTGCCAGACACGTGATTGAGATTTGCGACAGAAAGTGAATGTCGGCGCTGCTGACTCGGATCTGCCGCGGGCCAGGGTACTGATCGTGCCCGCGCGGGCGCTTCTCGACGGACAACCAACGCGAGCCCGGCCGCACGTCGAGGGCGGTCAACGGCTATGGGCTCTCGCCAGCCAGCAGAAGGACTCGTGCTACCAGGGCGTCCGAGAGGAAAAGGCCCTCGGCACGAGCGCGGTCGATCATCGGCGCGACGGCCGGGAGCAGGCCCGCCTTCTTGGCTTGCAGGAGAACATGCAGCGTACCGTGCGTGGCGAGACCGATGGCAGCGGCACATCGCCGAGCGGAACGATCATCGAGGATGGCAACGTCGGCGTGCTCTGCGGCGGCACAGGTCAGAACCTCGCTTTCGCCGCGGCCAAGATCCCAGGCGGCGACGATTGGATCGATAGCATCCACAGTCACTGTGCGGAACGAATCAAGACGGTCTGGGTCGATCGGTCTTGGCCCCCGCGAAATTTCGGCGAGCACCCCGCCGGGGACAACCAGCGTGTTGCCAAGCTGTGCGAATAGATCGAGGTGACCGAGCCTGTCGAGGACGATGAGGGGCGAAGCGTTGACTACCCAGACTTCAGCCACGCTTTGGCCCTGCGGCGAGATCCTCGTCGTCAACCTGGAAAGGCGAGACGCGGTAGCGTGAAAGGACGTCCAGGAACTCGGAGCGGCTGACGCCTAGGAACTCCGCGCCCTTGCTCTGCGATATCATGCCCATCTCGTACCACTTGGACACGGCGGCACGCTTCAGCTCCTCGCCGAACTCCGCCGGGCCCGTGCGCAGCACGGAAAGGGCACCTTCGGGAAGCACGACATTCACCGTAACGCTCATGATCGCAGTGTAGCGCCGATCTCACCGTCGTGCCTACCTCGCTTCAATTGCGCGCTCTCCTGGGTTTCGCAGGTCGGTGGGAGGGACTCGGGCGCGAGACCACCTTCATTTCCAGATCGGCGCCAAGCGCGGTCGCTGCGCGCGACACTGAATCGATGGTCATGGTTGGCTTGGCCGCGTCCAGCAGCGAGTGGACGGCCATTCGGCTGGTCCCCATCCGTCGGGCCATCTCCGAGATCGAGACGTTGCCGGCCCGACGCGCCTGATCGAGCTGCCGTGCGAGGATCTTCTTCTGAGTGAGGATCTTGACCTCCTCAAGCTCTCCCAGATCCTCAAACATCGCGTCCAGGCTGGATCCAATACGTTCCCTATTCATGACGACCTCACTTCCTTCTGACGTCGGCGGGCAAGGTTGATCTCGGCCGCCGGCGTCTTTTGCGTTTTCTTTTGGAATCGAAAAGCGGCGTACTGTTTGCAGTACATTCTGTCAACGTCGGTGAGGCTAGGCCCGGTGCGCGGCGGCCAGGATCTCGGGCAGACCAGTTGCCAGAGGGGCGCGCAACCCTTGGCTGGGCGCGCTGCGGTGCGTGTGCTATAGAGACTAGTAGTGTGTGGGAACGCCCAGCCCCAATCTAGGAGACGGACATGCCAGCGGTGAAACTCGGCGCGCATCGGGAAGTTCGACTCCCGGATGTCGTTACCAAGCGCCTGCGGATTCGCGAAGGCGCCAAGCTTGAAGTGCTTGTCTCGGGCGATGGGATCTTTCTCATCCCGAGCAAGCGCATTCCTAAGGGACAGCGCTACTTCTACACCGAGGAGTGGCAGGCCAAGGAGCGCGAAGCGGACGAGTCGATCGCGCGGGGTGAAGTCACCGGTCCGTTCTTCAATGCCGTGGCGGCGATACGGGCGCTCCGCACCGCCAAGGTATGAGGCAGGTTCTTTTCTCGAATGATTTCGTCCGCGACTACCAGGGTCTGCCTGAATCGCTCCGCAAGAAGACAGACGAAGCCATCCAACGAATAGTCGAGAATCCCAGGCATCCATCGCTGCAAATGAAGAAGATGCAGCCCAAACAACGGGGAATCTGGGAGGCTCGTGTTACCCAAGGGTACAGGCTGACATTCCGGGTCGATGGTGAGCTGATCACCATGAGACGAGTGGGTACTCACGACTTGTTGCGGACACCGTAGCAGCGCGCCGGGGTGGTGCCAGACACTTGAATAGGATTTGCGATGCAGCCACCAGGTTCTGGCGGGGAAGAAGTTTCCGAAGTACGCCGCCTGTGTCGAGGAGCCGGAATGTGGTTGCATGGTGACTACATCGGGGTTACTTTGATGTGCAGGACAATCCATGCGGCGTGCAGCGCGACTTGCCAACGAGAAAATCGTCTCCTTGCGGGACGCCAAAGCGCACCTGAGCTGCCTTACCAAGCAGGCCCGGGACGGTATGCGCGTGGTCATCACCAACCACGGAACGCCGATTGCGGACTTGGTTTCGCATGGGGCCTCGGCTATGGCGATGCGCACGCTCAAGCGCCCGGGGGCGCTACCCAAGCTGGTGAAGCTACAGGGCGGCGGTCCGACGGCATCGGAGCTCGTTCTCATGGATCGGGCGGGGTAGGGTGGCTGTCCGGCGCGAGGGATTTGCCCTCTACCTCGACACTTCTGCGTTGGTGAAGCTGTTCATCGACGAGGACGGAAGTGCAAAGGTCCGGGCGCTCGCCAGGGGACGCGCGGGCGCCGAGGTTCTACTGGTAAGCCAGTTGGGCTACACCGAGGCCTCGGTCAGTCTGGCGCGCATGGTTCACCTGGGACGAATTCCGGCCGCTGACCTGCCCCATCACCTGGGGGCACTTGAACGGTACTGGGACGAGTCCATCCAGGAAGTGGCGCTGAGTGAAGATGTCCTGCGGGACGCCCGGCAATTGGCTCAGCGGTTTCCGCTGCGAACTTACGATGCCATTCACCTGGCGTCCGCCAGGGAAGCCAAGCGCATGCTGAGAGACGGCTTCGATGGCGAGGTACGATTTCTCGCCTTCGACAGCGGCCTGACTCGCGCTGCGAGGACGCTCGGCTTCACCTTTGACTAATACGCGAAGCGTCGCACTGACACGTTCATCACCAAGCCCAGCGCGAGCATCACAGTGAGCGCGCTGGAGCCGCCGTAGCTCAACAGGGGCAGGGTGACGCCGACCACGGGCAGAAGGCCGGTCACCATGCCGATGTTGACCGCAACCTGCCACGAGAGCATGGCCGCCACGCCCACGCACACGGTGACGCCAAATCGATCGCGGGCCTCGCGTCCAATCTTGATCACCCACAGGGCCAAAAGCGCGTAGGCGAGCAGCACCACCATGCAACCCAGGAAACCCCATTCCTCGGCCCACACGGCAAACGGGAAATCCGTCCACAGTGCCGGCAGGGAGCGCAGCCGAATCTGCGTGCCCTGCAAGAATCCCTTGCCAATGAGTCGCCCGGAGCCCACCGCATTCATGGCTTGGCGCGGTTGCCACGCGGTGGCTGGGTCGAGCGCCGGGTTGATGAAGGCGAGGATGCGGTTGCGCTGATAGTCGTGCAGGGCGTATTCCCACAAAGGCGCGGCGGCCAGCGCCACCACGAAGGCGATCCCCGCCATGGTTTTGAGGCGGAGGCGCGCGGTCAGCATGACGGTGGCGAAGATCAGCACGATGATGAGCGCCGTCCCTAGGTCCGGTTGCGCAGCGATGAGGAGAAAAGGCAGGCCGGCGAGGAAGATGGGCACCAAGATGTGGCGCAGGGTCCGTCCGTCGAGCGCGGGTGTCTCGTGCACATACTTGGCTAGAGCGATGATGGTCAGGACCTTCATCAGCTCGGATGGCTGCAGGTGAAAAGCGCCCAGATCGAACCAGCGGCGCGAGCCCCCCACCATCTTTCCGTGAATCAGCACGACGACCAGCAGGGTGATGCCGACGCCGTAAAGCACGTAGCCCAGGCGCGCAATCACCCGGTAGTCGAAACTGGCCACGGCCAGAAACAGCAGACTGCCGACCGCGGCCCATGAAAGCTGCTGCGCGAACAGGTGGAACTGGCGCTCGCGCACGGCGCTCCACAGGTTGAGCAGTCCCAGCGAGATGCACACCAGCGTGGCCGCGGTCAGCATCCAGTCGAAGCGGAAGCGCAGTTTGCGCCAGGAGACAACCCGGGGCACTAGCGGCTCTCCTTGTGGGTCGGGCCAGGCGGCAGAGCGGGGTCGCTGGTCGCAGGCGGGGTGGGTGAAGGGGAAGGCGGCACCGGGTCGGGCCCCGATGCCCCGACCAAAGACGGCAAGTCTCCCCGGCTGGGTGCGTGTCCCGTGTGGCGCGCCAGACGAGGCGGTGATCGATCTTCGGGTGGCACCACGCTCTCGAAGTAGTTGTCGATAATCTCCATGGCCACCGGCGCTGCCACCGAGCCGCCGTGTCCTCCGTGTTCGACGAAGACGGCGAAGGCGATGCGGGGCTTGGCGGCCGGGGCGTAGCCCACGAACCAGGCATGGTCGACGCGTTCGTAGGGCAGGGGAGGATCATCCTTGCCGACCCGCCCGCCTCGGTACACCTGCGCGGTGCCGGTCTTGCCAGCCACTTCAATGTGGTGCGAGCGCGCCTTGTAGGCGGTGCCCTTGGGATCGCTGACGACACCGTACAGCCCGCTGCGGATGGTGGCCAGGGTTTCGGCGGACACCGCCACGTCCCGGCGCACGCGTGGCGGAAACTCCTCGACCACCTTGCCGTCCGGCGATTCCACGCGTTCCACGATTTGCGGCAACCACAACTTGCCACCGTTGGCGATGGCCGCATAGGCGAGAGCCATTTGCAGCACGGTGACGCGCGTGTCGCCTTCACCGATGGCGGTATTGAGCGCGTGTCCAATCATAAAGCCTTCACTCTTGCCGCCCTTGCTGTCCTGGGCGCGGTGCCATTCCTCGGTGGGAACGAAGCCAGCCTGTTCGTTGTTGAGTCCCAGGCCCGAAGGTGCGCCCAGCCCGAGCTCATTGGCGAACTTGGCCATACGATTCATCATGCCGGGCCGGGAGCCCAGGTCGTAGAAGAAGACGTTGCAGCTTTGCACGATGGCATCGTGCAGGCAGACGGCCTTGTGGACCTTGGTGCAGCGGAATCGGCGCCGGCCTACCTGGATGTAGCCAGCGCAGCGCACCTTGTCCTCGGGAGTGATCAGCTTTTCTTCCAAGGCGGTGGCAGAGGTGACGACCTTGAAGGTCGAGCCGGGGTTGTAAGTGTCGGCCAGAGCCTTGTCGCGGAAAGGGCGCAGNNGCCTGCGAGCCGCGCAAGGCGCGCTCGACAATTCGCTGCAAGTCCAGGTCCAGGGTCAGCACCACGTTGTTGCCCGGCACCGCTGCTTGACTGAGGGGCCCGTCCACCAGATCGGCGATGCGTACGTCGGTGCGGCGCAGGCCGCGCCGGTTCACCACCATCCGTTCGAACCCCTTTTGACCACGCAGATACGGCTCCCATTGACGTTCGATACCGGTGCGGCCCACGTAGTCACCCGAGCCGTAGCCCTCATCTTTGCGCGTGCGCAGTTCTTCGGCAGAGACCTCGTTTACGTAGCCGATGGCGTGACTGGCCAGCGCGCCGAACGGGTAGTGGCGGCGCCGTACGGCCACCACCTTGATGCCGGGATTGTCGAGCGCGGTCTCGAGTTGGGCCATCACATCGCGCTTGATGTCCTCAGCCACCACCATGGTGCGATCCTTGCCCTTCTGGGCTTCTTCTCGAATCGCCTCCCAGGTCGGGACGCCCTCCACGTCAGGACCCAGGAGCTCGCGCAGGCGGAGGTAGGCCTCCCGCGTGAGCTGGGAGGGCAGGACCTGAACATCGTAGGAAGGAACCATGGTGGCCAGCACGCGGCCCTTGTGGTCGCGGATTTGACCGCGCACCGCGTGCAGCACCACGGTGCGCACGATGCTATCAGCCGTCATGCGATAGTAGCTGTCGCCCTCGACGACCTGAAGGTAGAAGAGCCGTGCCGCCAGACCCAGAAACAGCAGAGTGATCAGCGCGGACAGGTAGCGGGCCCGGTGCCGAATTTCAGGAAGTTCTGCGTCTTGTCCCGCGATATCCATGAGTGACGATATCCAGGAGATCAGCGGGGCGGCAGGCCTTGGCCGAGGGCGCGCGCCCGTCGGCGCGACAGCCCGACGCGCAGGAGCGCTGGATCGAGACGGCCATCGAGACGACCCAGCAGCCAGAGCACAGGCGGTCCGAAGGCCGCGGTAAGCAGGGCCTCGAGCGGCGCCTGGCGAAGGCCACCGTAGCCAGTTTCCGGGCTGACCTGGGCACGCACTACGACGATAAGCAAGGCGGACAGCAGGCTGGCCACGAAGGCCGCTGCCGCCTTGAGCACCACGCCGCGCACCGCGAGTCGCGAGGCCAGTACGCGGGCAAAGAGCGCCATCACCAGAAACACGAAAGCGTGAACTCCGCGCGGAGCTCCTGACACCAGATCAAATAGATAGCCGAGTGACAGCCCGACCAGGGCGGCGGCACCGGGTGCCCACTTGAGCGGCGACAGGCCGATGTAGAGCACGGTGAGCAAGCCCAGGGTCGGTGTCACCAGGTGCACCGGGGCGAACTCCATCACCGTGGACTGCAAGAGCAGCAACAGCAGGCCGACGATCAAGGTGGCGATGGAGCGCATTAGCGATACACCCCCAATCCGTGGCTGGGGGCGAGTGCTTTGTGCGCGCCCGCTTCGGGATCCGCGGGTGGCGCCGGCGCCACCACCACCAGCACTTCGGAAAGTCGCGCGAAGTCCACGTCGGGCGAAACCTCCAGATCCTGCGACATCCCGGCGGCATTGCGGGTCACCTTGCTGATCTTGCCCACCGGAAGATCGCGGGGAAAACCACCCAGGCCGCTGGTCACCACCAGGTCGCCTTCTTTGGCTTGCTCGCCCTGCATCAGGTATTCGATGGCGCAACGGTAGCCATTCTCGCCGGGCTTGCCGCGCAGAATGCCGCGGCCGCCAGTCCGCGGCAGCACCACGTCGATGGCCGAACGGGGATCCACCGAAAGCAGGATGTCGGAGGTATCGCCCGCGACGCGGTTGATCCGACCCACCACACCGTCGGGCGTGATGATAGGCATGCCACGGCTGACCAGACCTTCGCCGCGATCGAGCTGGATACGCGCCACGCGGAAGTAAGGCGAGACGTCGATGGCGATGACCCGCGCCACCAGGGTTTCCGCGGTCACGGCGTTGCGCAGGCCGAGCAGCCTCTGAAAGCGCACACTCTCGGCGGCGC
>PMBY01000118.1 GCA_003153875.1 Myxococcales bacterium
GCGCGAGTAGCACATCACCATCACGAAGGCGCTGACCCGGCGCGGGCAGCCCGGCAATGCGAAGCCGAAGTCGGCCCAATCCACCTGCGCCGCCGCGCCTGGCTTGAAGTCCAATGTGAGGAACGGCTCCTTCTCGGCGTGCGGGCGCAACTGCCGAAGCCGCTCGCGCACGATGGTGATGCCACCGCGATAGCCGAGGGTGCGCAGGCGCTCCAGCATCGCTGGCGCACGCATCTGTGGCGTGTCGCTCAGGACTTGCCGGATGGCCCCGTCGTAGGGCAGGAGCAGACGCGGGCGCGGTGCCACTGTGCTCTTGATGGTGCGATCGCCATCGAGCACCTTGCGTACTGTCTTGCGCGCGATCTTGAGCCGACGGGAGATGGCGCGGACACTAAGATTTTCGGCGTAGGTCAGACGGAGCACCTCGGCTCGCCGCTGGGCGAACAGATCTTCGTCAGCGCTCATGGCCTGCACCCTGGGCGAGCGTGTTGCGCGAGATGCGATAGCGCAGATTGAGGTGGTGGACGGGGACGCGGCCCAGCACGTCCTCCCAGATTTCCAGCCAGCAGGCGCCCGTGTTGGTCCCGTCCACACACAACACAACATCGACGGGGCTGCCGTGCCACAGCCACAGCACCGACAGCAGCCGCCGAACTTGCAGGCCTTGTGGCACCGTCGCCACTGGGCCTTTCAGCGTGATCTGACTGTAGGCCCCGTGGTGCAGGGGCCGCAATTCCAGGGTGAGCGGCGTTGGGTCCATCGGCTATCTCCGTGTCGGGCGCGACTACAGATGCCGGAGTCGTCAACTTTTTGGAACCATGATCCCTCACGCGGCGGTCTCGCTCGCGGACGCGGTAGGCGCGCTGGTGGTCACGGTGATCGGCGCGTCCCTCGTCGCTGGCGCGGTACTTTCTACGTGCCTTGCGGGCTGTCCGCACCCGGCCCAGGTCGCGGCATACCTGGCCGCAGTAGACGTGGCTGTGATCGCACCTGCGGTGTATCCAGAACTCGCCACCACAGTGCTTGCAGAGTCGTAATCGGAGATCCAGTTGTCCTCGACGAGGTCGAAGAACTGGACACCGTCACCGACGAGCCGCATTCTGGTGACTCAGATCCACGTTGTGCGGCGCACCCGCGCTGCCCCATGAAGGCTCGGAGCGCTAACTCCGGGCCTTCGTCCTTTCTACGATCCGCGTTGCCCGCCAGCCTCGACCTGAATCCCGCCTATCGCCACTTTCACGCCTGGGTGGTCCCCGGGCTCCGGTGATTCCGCTGAAAAGGGGACCCCGTCAGGCCGGTGGCGACACGGTCAGGGCTTCCATCTCGACACCGGTGGCGGCGCGGGCGCGCGCCATGGTCTCGATGAGCACGCGATCGCCGACAATGGTCGCGTGGACCTCGACAACGTCGAGGGGCAAAGGATGGCACAGGGGATGAGGTTCGCGGTCTGCTTGGCGCCCTGGATGCCGGCCAGGCGTGCGGTTTCGAGCACGTTGCCCTTGGCCAGCGATCCCGTGCGCCGCAGCCGCGCAGCAAGGGCGCGGCCCAGGATGACCACGGCCTCTGCCCGCGCCAGCCGCGCAGTCGGCAGCTTAGCGGTCACATCCACCATGCGGGCGCTGCCGGCCTTGTCGAGATGAGAGAGAAGCCCTTTCTCAATATGTCTCAGGCACCACACTCGCTCGCCGCCCCCGCCCGCCTCCGCCTCGCCCGCCCGCCTCCCGCCCGCCTCGCCTCGCCTCGAAAGAACTATGGTCCCATCGCGTCGTTGTCTGTGAGGTCTCCGCCTCCGTCCAGTTGTGCTGGCGCGACGAATGAAGAGGCAGTGCCGACACAGATAGCCATGACCTGCTCGGCACTTATGTTGTAGTACCAAACAGTCTGGAGACACATTGTTGATGGGGTGGCATGGTTGCTAGATATGGCGCTGGTACATCCCCCGCCTGATTGAGCAGAGGCGCATTTCGGCAGGACAGTACCACCGGCTTGAGTGCATGCATTTTCGCCAACGTCGCAGGAATAGTCGATACAGGTGTGCGCTCCACCTACGGCGCGATCACATCCAAATACCGCGGGCGACCCAGGCGAAGAAGAGCCAGAGCAGGACAGGAACGTGATTGGGAGCAGGAACGAGAACGCGAATCGTCGTAGTCGCATTGTCATGACTTAGTTGCCTGTGCGATTATGCTTCTGACTAATTGTTCGACGGAATCAAAAAGTGCCTGCACCTCGGGTGGTGCCCCAGCGATCGAACCGATTGCAACGAGCGCGTCCGCATAATCGAGCGCAACATTCTCTCGGCACACGTCAACAGATTCCGTCTTTAGATGCTCAGCGTCGGCTGATTGAGTCGCCGTGGACACCGCGGTGACCACTTTTCGCGCCATGTCCGCAGCATCAGCGGAGATTGTGCCCTCGCTCGCCAGAGTATCAATTCCGGCTTGCGCGAAGCTCGTAGCAACTTCTAGCCCACCCACAGCGGCACCCAATTCATCAGACTGGCAAACCCTGTCATGGCATGCGGTTAGAAATAGAAAGGACGAAACAAGTCCAACGAACGTCATTTTGGAGATCAGAGTTCGCGCGACAGCAATGTGCTTCCCGGTTAAACCCCGACCGCGACTCAAGAGCAGCAGCATTTCGAGCTACTTTCTCATAAGTGGGAGCAAAAGGCAAAGAAGCCCGCTTTTCTGCACGCGGCGCCACGCCCCTGTGAGTATAGTTCCTTCGAAGCTGTTCTTGAGTGTTAGAGAACCATGTCTGACCGCATCAGGAACGCGTCGGCGCGACCTCGATCGGGTGCGCCAACATAAGGCAAAGAAGCGCCGATTTGCTTCGCGACGCGCAGGGCTATATTGTCCGATAACATACTCCGTCACGTAGAGCCCTATACCCGGCGAAGTCGACCAGGAGGTCGAGGTCGCTGTCATCGCGCGCCTCGTCGCGCGCGGTGGACCCAAACAAGGCAATCCGGCGCACGCCGAATTCGCCCTGAAGCGCCGGCAGAAAGCTCCGCAGGGTCGAGATGGCCTCTTCGCGCCGCTTGGATTTCAGTATAGCAGCGAGCCTGGAGCAAAGGCTTTCATGTTCCAGCGAGCGAGCAACGCTTCTGGGACATCAGCCGAACTGTCATGCCCGACGCCTCCATCAGCATCGCCATGTTCTGGCGGGATGTGGGGGCGGATTTTCCAAGAGGGGACAGCTAAGCGGGCAAAAAATCCCTCTGGCACGCACCCGCGCTCGTGCGGCACAATACCGGCGGACCAAAATGGCTCGAAAGAAGGACATCATCAATGGTATCGCCGTTCGTGGATTCAAGTCCATCGGCGACGAGCAGCGGATCGAGATTGCGCCCCTAACGATCCTCGCTGGAGCGAACAGCTCGGGCAAGTCGAGCATCATGCAGCCCCTGCTGCTGCTCAAACAGACTCTAGAAGCGCCGGGAGATCCCGGAGCACTGCTGCTCGACGGCCCCAATGCACGCTTCACTTCGGCCAGTCAGCTGACCTGCAAGGGGAGGACTGCTGGCGAAGGGGACGGATGCACGGTGCGGCTGGAGAAGACGAGCGGCCGATCGTTGGAGATCAGCTACGACCTTTCGGCCGGTCGTGGAATTGACGTCAAGAGAATGGCGTATGCGTCGCCGGGCCAAAGACTAGAGATGTTTCGGAACATGTCGCAGGACGCGATCATTGCGGCACTGCCGAAGGAGCTAGTGAAATTCGTTGATCAAATCCGCAAGAAGGACAAGCCACAGACGACGTGGCATGTGGTTCGAGACCGCTGCTTCCTGACGTTTTCCCCAGGCAGTGAGGAGTCGGGTGGCAGAGGCATGGAGTTTTGGCCGATAGGGGCCTTCTCGCCAAGCATGGAGTTCGTTCGCGACATCCAGTCTGTCATTCACCTGCCCGGCCTCCGCGGCAACCCGCGGCGCAACTATCAAAAAACCGCAGTCGGACCGCATTTCTCCGGCACGTTCGAACTCTACACCGCGAGCTTGATTTCAAAATGGCAAGCCGAGAAGGACAACCGGCTCGACCAACTAGGTCACGACCTAGAGGACCTGGGGCTCACCTGGAAGGTTTTCGCTGCAGACGTAGAAGACACCCAAGTGGAACTAAAGGTTGGACGCTTGCCGCACGCGAAACGTGGTGGCGCCCATGACCTGGTGAGCATTGCGGATGTTGGGTTTGGCGTTTCGCAGTCGCTGCCCGTTTTGGTTGCGCTACTCGCGGCACAAGCCGGGCAGCTGCTCTATATCGAGCAGCCAGAGATTCACCTTCACCCCAGAGCTCAACGCAGAATGGCCCACCTGCTGTGTCAGTCAGCCAAGCGGGGCCTGCTCCTCGTCGTTGAAACCCACAGCGCCCTGCTAATCCGCGAGATCCAGACCATGGTTGCCAAGGGTCAGATGTCGAAGGACGACGTTCGGCTGCACTGGGTACAACGGAACAAGGACGGGGAAACCGTGATCGAAACGGCGAGCTTGGACGAGACAGGGGCGTACGGCGATTGGCCGCAGGACTTCGATTCAACTGAGTTGGAGGCCGAACAGGCCTACCTGGACGCGGTTGAAGCCAAGGGGGCTGGCCAGTGAGCAAAATTGCGTCCTTGCTGTTGGTGGTGGACGCTTCCGTGGCACGATCTGCTGGCGAGACGGTGCACCCGGTTTCTTCTGCGTGTCGCAGATACCTAATTGCCGTGATGAATATCTGCCACAGAGTGGCGGTCACGAGTGAAATATTGGATGAATGGAAAAGACATCAGAGCCGCTTCACTGTCAAGTGGCGGCGGCAGATGGCGGCCAGGAAGAAGCCTCTAGTCAAAGTCACGCCGCACGGCACGGGACTTGACCTTGGCGCTCTTGCGGATGGACCACGCAATATTGTCGAAAAGGACCTGTGCCTTCTCGAAGCAGCGCTGGCTGCTGACAAAGTAATTGTCACACGAGATGATAGCCTGAAGGTCGCTCTCAATGGAACGGAGGACGGTGCCCGCCTCGCGCGCCGATTCGTCTGGCACAATCCGATCAGGGACAATGCGAGCGCGCTGCTGGATGCGTAGATTCAGGAACTGACGGAGCCAGGTATTCGCACGGAGTTGGCATAGGATCGCACGCCAAGCCTCGAAGACGCCAGCCGCGAGGAGCACGAGACTTTGAGATCACAGATTGTGATCTCAAAAACCGAGCGCCGAGGCAGACGCCAGTACCTCCGATTCGCCTTCACCGAGCACGGCGCGGTCATAGCCGCGTCCATCTTGAACTCGCCCAAAACCGTCGAGATGAGCGTCGAGGTGGTCCGATCCTTCATCCGCCTCCGGCAGATTCTCGCATCGAACCGTGCTCGCGCACGGTTTTCCGGTGCGCTTGGTGGTGTCTCGTTTGTACGGCTACAAGAACGCAAAATACCTCTCGCGTATCGAGGTCACCGATCACGCGATCACTGGCTACTGGGAACAGTACGGGTACTCGTACGCTGGCGAGATTCCGGCGTCGCTCCTGCGGCCGGGCAAGTGCTGAAACGCAGCGCTCATGGCGAAATTCGCCCGCAGTCCTCGGGATCGCCACGCAGCTTGCGTAGGCCGTGCGGCAGGGCCGGCAGAATCGCTCGCAGGTTCTCGACTGCCGCGCGCTCGGAGCCAGGCACGGACAGAATGAGGGTCTGGCCGCGCACGCCTGAGCAGGCGCGCGAGAGCATGGCCAGCTTGGTGTGGGCCAGTGAGGCGGCGCGCATGGCCTCATCGAAACCTGGCGTAGGACGTTCGATCACGTCGCGCACGGCCTCAGGGGTGATGTCGCGGGGGGAAAGCCCTGTCCCGCCCACCGCGACCAGGAGATCGATGCCGTGGCCGTCGGCGTAGTGGCGCAGGCGCTCGGCCAGCGGGCCGCGCTCGTCGGGCAGGATTTCGCTGCGGTAGATGTGCGCGGGCAGGAACTCGCGCAGTAAAGCGGCCACCGCAGGGCCGGCGGTGTCTTGCGTGACGCCGGCGGCGCAGCGGTCGCTCAGGGTCAGCACCACGGCCTGGAAGGCTGAGCGCAGAACCGTCTCCTCGATCTCGACGGGA
>PMBY01000479.1 GCA_003153875.1 Myxococcales bacterium
GAGCAGCCCGGATGTCGAAGGCGTCAATGGCAAGTTCTTCGAGCTGCGCAAGGAGATCCCGTGCCAGTTCAGGAACGCTGAACTGGAAGAGCAGCTATGGGCCGCATGCGACCGCCTAGCGGGCCTGGCACCGTAGGAAGCGTCAACGACTACGCCGTGATGGTCATGGGCGCTGTGATCCTAGACGCGGTGCTGGGGCGTTGATCCAGGTCAGAAGGTCGTCGTGAAAACTAGGGCACCCAGAACAACCGCCGCTTCGCTCACGGTTACGGTTGTCTCCCATGGGCCGGCCATCGAGAAGCTCAGGCTGCCTTGGTAGCGGCCGGGGGCCGTGAGAGTTGGAGCGATGCTGCCAGGAGAGCCGTGACCCATGGACGGCATTTCCGGGTCGAGCGCCAACGTGGCATCGTCGACCGACACGAAGGTCATCATGTCTTGCATCTGGTGCAGGGTGAAGACGATGGGATTGAGACCGACCTGGGGCGAGTCCACGAAATTGAGGCTGGAAACGTACTTGCTAGCCACGGCTGAGACCGGATCCGTGTAGGTGAACACCTTGGCGCGGCCACTGTCGGCCACGTTGAGTGCCTCAAATTTCACCTCGACCGCGGCCGCGCCAGGCTGGGTCACGGCGACGGTCGCGCTCCACGAGTCCATGGCGGTCGACGCCATCTGGAACACGACGCTGCCGTGATAGAGATCGTCCGGAGCAATCGTGGGCTGGTCCATCACCGGTGCGCTGTGTTGCATGCCGCCCGACATCGACATGAGGGGAACAAAGGTCACAGTTGCGTCCGTGACCGACTGGCCGCCGCTCGTAGTGACTTTGACGTAGATCGGTGTCAGTCCAGTTTCGAGCGCCGTGTCCGTGAGTAGCTCCACGGTGAGATCTCCCGCTGGCGCTGTGGCGATACTGGCCTTGGTCGCTGACGCAGACTTGGAACCGCTACTACCGCAGGCGACGATTTGAAAGGCCAGGACAGCGAACAGGAAGCGGGCGATTGATTGCATGGTGATCTCCTCGATGCTAGTGGTGTTCAGAACAGGAGGAACAAGGGGACGAGCTGAATAGGGATCGGGTGATGGCGCAGCCATAGATGGGCACCTGACTGGCGAAATCGTCTCGCTGTTCAAGGACGCCGGCCACGGCGCGCTCGAGCCAGGGTTGGCGGTCGGGTTCGCCTGGCAAGCGCTCGTTGTCGATCCAGCCGCGGAATCGGATTCTTCCACTGGCGTCGATGACAACGGCTGTTGGCGTGGTATGGGCGCCAACCGATTCAGCAACACGTCCGTTCTCATCCCGAAGAATGGGGATGCGCACGCCGCGCTCTTTGGCCGCGCGCAAGACGTCAGCAAAGGATTCTCCCGCATTGCTGGAAACTCCAAGAACCCGCACCCGGTCGGCCGGGTAGCGATCGAGGAGACTGTCCACGCGTTCCTGATAGCGGCGCACACAGGGGCATTCGCCGCTCCAGAAGACCAACACGGTGGCGCTGTGCCCGCGCCAGAGTTCGTCCAGCGCAACCGTGGAACCGTCGGCCGAGGTGAGAGTCATAGGCGCCAGGGGGCCGCGCGGGAGCACCTGCGAGGCGCAGCCGGCCGCCGCCAGTGCTGCGAAAAGGGAAAGGCGAAGGCTAGAAATGACCATAGCGGCCCCCCAAGGTGAAGCCGACGCGGGCGTCCTGGTTCATCGCGAACCCTTGTG
This sequence comes from Myxococcales bacterium, assembly GCA_003153875.1. Next base: position 1,706 of record PMBY01000479.1, read on the forward strand.
GCCAAACCGAATTGGCGAGGGTGCCGACCAACGTCCAATGCGGATCGAAGCGCCAGGACAGCGATGCTGCCAGCGAGAAGAGGTAGGAATCCGATCCCGGTACAGTCGCGCCATCGAGTTGCAGGCGACTTTCCCATTCCCCGAGAGCGGCCAAAGCCGCCACCAGCTTGCCGTGGACAATTTCGCGGCCGGAGGATAGGCCGACTCGCACCAGCGGGCCGTACTGTTGACTTTGCCCCGTGTCGGGTCGGCGGAAGGCGAGAAAACCAGATCCACTGGCATCGAGGCGCACGAACCATGGAAAGAACGCGTATTCGCTTTCGATCGCCAGCGAGCCGCCCCAGGCACCGCGACCCGTGGTTCCGGCGAACAGGGGTGGTGAGGTCTGTTCGACCCGCCGGCCGGTAGGCGCGATGCCTCCGACTGTCGCTGCCAACGACGGAAACCCCCGCAGCGCGCCGATGGACAGGAGCTCGAAGCGAACAGCGGCTCCGATATCCCCCAGTCCGCCGGAGACCTGATGGGTGGAGCCCGACCATCGATCGTTGACCAGAACTGGCACCCACGCCTGCAGCTGCACCCGCTGGTGCAGCCGAACGATAGCCCAGGGCTGCACCTGCGAGATCCCCTCGGAATATTGATCGGGGTTCCAGTGCGGGGTCTGGTTCGCGTCCCATTGCCCGAGGGTTCGCGCATGGCCGACCTGGATGCCAGTGGCGAAGTCCTCCCAAATTAGGAGCCGGCCCACGCCGAAAGAGGTGGCCGAAATGCAGCAAGCAGCCGCGCGTGCGCGTTGCGGCGCCGAAGCGGCCAGGATCGTTAGCAGCATCACGCTAGTCGAGGCCCAACCCAAGATTGCGGACCTTGTCCAGAAGGCATTCCGGCTGATTTTCGTCACGCTCGTACCATCGATCGTGGATCTGATGCGCGAATGCATTCCGCGTTACTGCCGACGAGCCAGGATGGGGCGCGGTCGGGTTCCTACGTGGATCGCTTTGCCACTCGTCCGCTGAAACGGCAGCCGCCTCGCTTCATCTAAGCAATGAGACCACAAGGAACGCACCATGACGTACGAATCAAGACCATTCGGTTTGCAGCAGTTCCTCGGCCTGGCTCTCGTGTTGGCATGCGCCTCCGCGGTGTGGGCATCAGAAAATGATGCCCCGGTCCTGCCCAAGCCGGGGGCAAAGATACCGCTCGATGGCGGCCACTATTTTGTCTACGGCTTTTCCGCACCACCCAAGCTGGGCCCGGCCATCATGAAGGTGGAAGTCTTTACCGTCGACGGTCGGCGTGACACTGCCTTCCGCATCAGCGGCGACCTGGACATGCCCTCCATGCGGGGCGCCCACAGCACCGGGAGCAAGAACTTCTCCGTTTCCGCCAAGGGGTTCTACCTTTTGCCCGTGCAGATCGTTATGCCCGGGGATTGGGAGATGAAGTTCGCCTTCGAGAAAGACGGCCAAACCGTGCTCCGGGGCGCGTACTTGTTTGACCTATGACCCGTTCCCGTTCGCTTTGCCGGAAGCTCTGCGGTTTTGTGGGGGTCGGGCTCTTGCTCTGCAGCCCCTGCCTGTCGTTTGCTGCCACCGGATGCGACCTGAACAATCCGGATCGTGACGTCTTCCGCCTCTTTCCCGGAGCCACCCGATACGTGGCGAAATACCGCTCGCTGACCCCGGACGAACTCGCCGCGACCGTGGCGCAACTCGATGAACGGCTCCGTGGCATCTACGAACCGCTGAGCGTCCCCTACACTTTCTACGAGATCTACCGTCAGGACGAAAGGATAGGCTACATCCACGGCGTCAATCAAAAGGGGCAATTCGGCGGCCTGCAGGTGTTTGTCGCCCTGGATCTGTCGGGAACAGTCCGCTCGTTCTACATCCAGAAGATGGTTGGCCGGTCGGCCGGCAAGTTCCGCGACGGACAATTCGGCAAGGCGTTCATTGGAATATCCTTGAAGGACTTCCAGAAATACGACCCAGTGGCTGGGAAAGGTTCGGGGCCCCTGGCCGCCATTCAAAACCCGGCCCCAGACATGGAGACCGATTTCTACGGCGTGCTGCGGGCTCTCAAGAAGAATCTCATCCTGATGGACGTGTTTGTTTACTGGGCCACCCGGAAGCACCCATGATTACCCGGTTTCATATCGCCTACCGAAACTTGCAGCGCAAGAAGGCCCGCACCCTGCTCACCTTCGGCGGGATCGCGCTGTCCGCCTGGGTGCTGGTGAGCTTGCTCGGATTCAACCGCGGGTACGAGGCTGCCTTGAACCGCGACGTCGACAACCTGGGATATCAGCTCATGGTCATGGCCAAAGGTTGCCCCTACGAGGCCGCCACCATGATGCTGCAGGGGGGGACGGGGTTCCGCTACATCAACGAGACCTGGCTGGACACTTTGCGGGCGGACCCTGAGATCGATCGGGTGACGCCAATTCTGATGCAGGCCTATTTCGATGCCAACGCGGGAGAGAACGGGGGCATTGTGGGGTACTTCGGCGTGGAAGCCGCCAGTTTCCCCGCCATGAAACCCTTCCTGCGCTTCCAGCAGGGCGGCTGGTTCGGGGATGGCGATGCGGCCGAAGCGGTCATGGGCTTCGAGGCCGCCCAGCTGGAACAGCGGACTGTGGGAGACCGGATTCTGGTTCCAGAAAAGAACGTGGAGCTCACCGTGGTGGGGATCCTGGAACGAACCGGCACCCAGGACGACGGCATAATCTTCGTCCCCTTGAGGAAGCTGCAAAAGATCGCAGGCACAGACAAGATCACGACCATCGGCATCAAGGTGAAGCAGGATGGTAACACTGCCGCGCTCGAAGCAAGGCTGTACCAGCTTCCCGATGTCCAGGTGGTGAGCTTCAGTCAGGTGAAGCAAACAATCATGAAGCTCATTGCCACGGCCCGGGTGATGGTGCTGGCCATCGCCATTATCGCCCTGTTGATTGCAATGGCCGGGGTCGCCAATACCATTCTGATGTCCGTTCTAGAGCGGTTGCCCGAGATCGGCATTCTGAAAACCACAGGGGCGATGCCGGGGGACATCTTCTTGCTGGTCTGGATGGAAACCCTGATCCTTTGCACCGGCGGGGGCATCGCGGGGATCGGCCTCGCCTTCGCGCTGGCGCGGGCCACCGCCGCTTGGGTGCGGCAGGTCCTGCCCTACGCGCCCCGGGGCGGGCTGGTCGAGATCGACCTGGCCATGGCCGGGACTACCCTGGCGGTCATTGTTGTTGTGGGTCTAGTGAGTGGCCTGTTGCCAGCATGGAAGGCCGCCCGGGTGCGGCCCTTAGACTCAATCCGGGGCATCAATTGACTATCGAAGCCGAGATCGTACTGGAGGCGCGGGGGCTGACCCGCACCTATCGCCGAGGCAACGAGGACGTTCACGCCGTCAGCGGCGTGTCCCTCACTGTCCAACGTGGGGAATTCATTTCCTTCACTGGACCCTCAGGCTCCGGCAAGACCACGCTGCTGAACCTCTTGGGGTGCCTGGACAATCCCAGTGCCGGCGAGCTCAGCTTGGCCGGCCGGAGCATTTTCGGCCAGGGGAACAACCTGGGCGAGCGGCGCCTGACCCGGATCCGGCGGGAACTTTTCGGGTATGTGTTCCAAAACTTTCATCTCATCCCCACCCTCACCGTGCGGGAAAACGTGCTGCTCCCGCTCGCTTTTTACCGCAAGCCCGGGCTGCAAGGGGATGCCGACGAGTTGCTTACCCAGCTCGGCCTGGAGCACCGCCTGCACCACCTGCCAGGACAGATCTCGGGAGGGGAAATGCAACGGGTCGCCATCGCACGGGCACTGATCAACCGCCCCCAGATCCTGCTGGCGGATGAGCCGACC
>PMBY01000068.1 GCA_003153875.1 Myxococcales bacterium
GGAAAGATTCATGGCTTCTCGACAGATCCGCGTGGAACCGTGGATGGCATCCTTTTCGTCGATGGCACCAGTGCTCGCGCCGGAAAGAAAGCGCGAATCGAGACGCTAGGACTCAAAGCAGGAGACACGATCACGGTCACGGGCAAGGGTGGAAATTACCCACAGGGCAGCTCACTTGAGATCGAAACGGTGAAGCTTCCGAGCGGTGAGGTGCGAACAGTCGAGCGTCTTCGCGTGGAATTGACCCCGGTATCCCATGAGGGTGAAGTCGCCCGCGTTCTGCTCAATCCGCANNCGCAGGATCCAGGGTTCGGGCTGAGGGCGACGGGACCGCATCGTTCGTTCGCGCAGACAAGCTCACCCTAACTGCGACGGGAGCGGTTCTCGATCCCGCGACGCCGCCACCCGGGCGCCCCGCTCCGCGTGCGCTCAAGACGCTTGAAGACTCGTCCACCGTGTTGCAGTTGGTGAACAATCCCGAGGGTGAGATCGAAATTCTGGTTCTGCAAGATGGCTCGCTCGTGACATTGCCGCCCAAGTTGCGTGATGAGGCAGAGGATGCCATCAAGGTCGGCACAAAACTCACAGTGAGCGGCGAAGGCGGCACCTACGGCGCGGTGAAGGCGTTGCGAGCCGATCGCGTGCAGCTTGCATCAGGCCAAGTCTTCTACGAACCGAAACGACCCCAGGCTCCACCCCCGCCACCGAACGAGGCACGCTAACCATAGCTTGTCGGGAAATCGCGGGCCGCCCGAAGGGCCGGCCCGCGGGTGGGTCGGGCGAGCGCGTGGCAGACGTGCCGAATGCCAGACTGAGGCAGGCTGCCGGCCCTGACTGGCGCACTGAACATCGGCTCACGCCATTGGTGGCAAGCGGCCAGCCGGGCTGGACAGATTCTCCCCGTTCAGCGCCCGCGCAGTCAGCGGCCACTCGCCGAACTTGGCGAAATAGGCCATCAGCTAATCAAGCGTCTTACCCGCTGTGACTCAAGTGCCCGAATGTCTCGCCTAGCAGTTCGCGGCTTGCGGCAGTCCAATCCTCCCGATCAAAGCCATCGACGTGGCCACGAGCTTCGTACTTTTCGTACGCCAGCTTGGCGATATCGGCATGCGAGGCAGATCTCACCTCTGAGCGCTGTCCGGCGGAGGCAGGCGAAGGGCCGTTTGGATGCCGAGCCTGAGGGGAGAGATGGGATGGATGATGTGACATGATGGAACTCCTTTGGATGGATTTTTCACAGGACTCGGCGTCCCTGGATGATGCGAACCAGGACGACGATCACGGCGACCACCAGGAGGATGTGAATGAACCCTCCCATGGTGTAGGAGGTCACCAGTCCCAGTCCCCACAGTACGATCAAAACGACAGCGATTGTCCACAACATGGTTGCATTCCTTTCCGGCTAGTTGTTCAACTTCTTGAAGGCGATTTCCTTTGGCTATCAGACTTCACGCGCGGACGTATTGCGCCGCACTTTCCGGCCTACGACGGCGGCAACGCCTTCGCTCGACCGCATTGAGTTCGCTTTGTGGAAATACTTGAGCGCCTTGGCCGCGATCTGACGGTCGGTCAGCTTGTCGGCGGTTTCCATAACGGTGATGTGTCCACCGACCTTGGCGCGGTCGAGGCGTTTCTTGAGCTCGCCCTTGGCCTCCCCAGGACCAAAGATCAGAATTGCGTCGGCATCATGAATCGACGCAATCACCTTCGCGTAGTACTGGTTGAGATGGCCGGTAAGCTTCCGTTCCAGCCTGTCGTCGGCCTTGACCAGTTGTGATTCGTAGCGAGCAGTCGAACGCACGCCCGCAAGCCGGCCCGGCTGTTTGTCGACGTTAGACTTGATCTCCATCGTCTCTTCGCCCTTGGCTGAGACAATCGCAATGACTGCCTTCCGATGGTCAATCCACAATCCCGCGGTCGCATTCATGTCAGGCTCCGTCTACTGGTGGTGCTCCAACTTTGCCGGCTCGGTGCGCGTCAGTATGTCCTTGGCGCGAACCGCGTCCTCCGCGGAGCCGTGGGCCAGCAGGACGAACTTGCCGGCCTTCAGGTCGATCTCGTACTGCAATATGCTGTCCTGCGGAATGCCCAGGCTGTACAAGCTGGCTCCAATCGCGCTCAGGCCGCCCACGACGACGGCACCCTCCAGTGCCCCAACGATCCAGCTCACCAGCGGCCCCGCCACCAAGAGCGGCCCCAGACCAGGGACCCAGAAGAACGCAGAACCAAAGAAGAGTCCCCACACCCCACCCCAGAAGGCTCCTGTCTTGCCCCACACCTTCATGCGGTCGCCGACGTTGTAGTACCCGACCACATGCTCGTCGGTGTGATAGTCGCGGCCAACAATCGACAGCTTCTTCAGATCGAAACCAGATTTCTGCAGTTCCTTGATAGCCGCCTCGGCGGCCGTATGCGACGGATAGACGGCTACGACGGAGTTGTTCTGGCTCATGTTTGTCCTTCCCGGTTGGATGAACTGCGCGCTCCGCCCGATGGCGGAGTGCCTTGGGTATCCAAGTCCAGCCAAAGCAGCTTTCGAGCCATCGACAAGACTCGAATAGATTCAACTAGTTGAATCACAGGCAGTTGAAAGGGGCTAGCCGTTTCAATCTAAATGAAGTACAACCTC
>PMBY01000229.1 GCA_003153875.1 Myxococcales bacterium
CTGCCAATCAGCACATTGGCTTGGGTGGTGCTCGCTGCGGGCTGCCCGAACAGAGACAAGAACAACGCCGTTTCTGGCGCCATCCCTGCGCACACCGTGACCGCCTCGACGCCCGCCTCAACGGCCAGCGGAGACGCCAGTTCGCTTGGGCAGCTGGCGCTCGCGCACGATCCGAACCACCCACCCATTGACTGTCCGCTGCGCAAGCAGGGCCTGGACGCGGCCCACCTGCGCCCATTCGAGGACACCGCGAAGTACATTGCTTTTCTCGAGCGTCCTGACCGGGCTGCCTGGCAGAAACCCGACGCGGTGGTGGCCGCGCTGGGGTTGACCGGCAAGGAGATCGTCGTCGACGTCGGAGCTGGCTCCGGCTATTTCTCGTTCCGGCTCGCGCGTGCCGTGCCGGAAGGAAAAGTGATTGCGCTGGATGTCGATCCCGAAATGATCCGCCACATCCACCACAAGGCAATGACCGAAGGCGTGCGCAACGTTCAGGTCGCCTTCGCCAAGCCCGACGATCCTGGCGTCCCCGCCGAGGCCGACCTGGTTTTCATGTGCGACGTCCTTCACCACATCCAGGACCGCCCGGCCTGGCTAGCCAAGTTGGCCGCGCAAATGCACAAGGGCGCGCGTCTGGCGCTGGTCGAGTTCAAGGAAGGCAAGCTACCCGAGGGTCCACCGGAGGGAGTGAAGCTGTCCCGGGCGCAACTCGTGGCGCTGGCCACCGGCGCTGGCTTGGTCCTCGACGGCGAGAGGCCGAATCTGCTCCCGTACCAAACATTCCTGGTTTTCCGCAAAGCGCGCTGAAGGCTGTTCTACGGTTTTGGTGCCACTCCATAGAGCAGTTCCGCCACGACGACGATGCTGGTCACCACCCGCCCGACTCGCCCCGCCTCGTTGGCCCGCGCGCGGATGCCGGTCTCACCGTTGAGGATGTAGACCAGCGTGTTGGTATCGAGCAGCCAGGTCACAGGCCCTCGGGAGGTTCCGCGCTCCCGCCGGCGTCCCGACCCTCACGCAGAATTCGGATGAGTTCCTCGGTGGTCTCGCCCTCCCACGGACCCGCCGCTGCCATGCGATCGCCCAAGCCGGGTGTCGCCTCTTCCCTACTGACGGTCACCACCCGGAGTTCCACCTGCAAGTCTTCCACCTGGGCGCATACCGGATGGACCGGATCGCGCTTGAGCCGCGCCAGGGCTTCCTCCAGCGTCGCAGGCAAATGTTTGTATGGTGTGGCCATCGGGCTGCCTCCGTAGCTCAAGGGTAGCACGACGGCGCGCTCTCCTTTGCGGGCATGCGTGACTCGCACGGATTCCACGGGGCCAGGCGGTGGATCTTCCCCAGCCGCTATTCAAGAAATTCGAGACACTTTCGTGGTGCAACGGCAACACGCTGGAATCTGCGGGGAATTCTGCGATGTCGGGTTGCGATCACGGGGCGCCTTGCAGGTCTCACAACGCAAGCCTCAGGTTGTCGGCCGCGGGCACCTTCCGCCACAGCCCAATCCGCCCGGCGGCCTCCGGCGTGGCACGCCGGAGGTGCTGGAGTGCATTGCCGCACCATGATGCGATTCCAATTGCACCCTTACATGACTCCCGTCCAGCCTCCACAGTGCCGTCAGGGTGCCGTGACTCTGCACACCTGGATGTAGCTCGATGCAACCAGATGCACCCAGAGTCCGGAACGATTCCCCAACAACCACGGGGACTTGACAGCCAAGGTCGCATCCTCACTCGGGTTTTTGGTTTTCTGTCTTGCAAGATTCAAGTCCCGTCCACCCCGCAAGANNGGGGTCGAGTTCTCCCGTCACGGCCGCGATGAGTTCTGGAGGCAGCTCCCGCCTGTGACCATCGGCGACATGCACGTAGCGCATGGTTTCGTCGATGCGCTTGTGCCCCATCCAGGTCATGAGCCTCCACGGGTTCACCCCGAAGAAAGCTGCATGGGTCCCGAACGTGTGCCTCAGCGTGTGCCATCCCCTCTCGGGTAGACCGGCCAACCGGCACACCCGGTAGGAGAGGTTCTTCATTTGATTTTCATCACTCTTGGCCTGGCCAGCCAGGTTTCGAATCACCAGTCCTTCCCTCGTCACCGGCAACCGCTTGAGTGCATCCCAAAGCAGAGCGGTCATCGGAACAGTCCTCCGAGTTCTGCCCTTGGGCGTACCCACCACACCTTGCCTCATCTGCTGGTTCACCGTGATGGTCCCCGCCACCATGTCCACATCTTCACGCCAGCGAAGCGCCTTGACCTCACCCACTCTCAACCCGGCCTCACCGGCCAGTGACACTGCTGCCTGCACCACTGGCCCCTCCTTCTCCGCCGCCGTGAGCAACCGAGCGTACTGCTCGATCTCCCAGAACTCGATCTCCGGGGCCTCCACTTTGAAAAGACCAACCTTTGGGGCCTTGGCGATCACGTCGACGTCGGCCGCGTAGTGCAGCGGCTTCGAGAGAATCGTCAAGATGTTGTTGATGGTCTTGTCGGTGAGCTCCTTCTCCACCAGGGAGGCTCTGAACGCTGCGATCTCCCCCGCCCTGATCTCATCGAGGTGCTTGTGGCCGAACACGGCTTCAAGATGCTGTTGATATACAGACAGCTTGCCTTGGACCGTGCTTGGTTTGTTCCTCCTGCCGACCACCCACTCGCGCCAGTAGCGACCATGGTACCAATCCCTGAAAAGTGGAATCTCCTCCCTGCGACCGTACCTTCCCATCAGCATATCATCGCGCACCTGCCGCTCGTACTCCTCGGCAAAACGCTTGGTCTGGATGGGCGATACCTTGCGCACTCGTGTCTTGCTTCCGTCGGGAGCCTCCCAGTCAACGTCTACGATCCAGAACCAGCGCTCCCTGCCGGTATCTGGATCCTTTCTTCGCTCTCGTCTCACGCTCATGAAGAGCTTCCCTCTGGGGTCTGTGCATCACCGGCCAGCTTCCCGTCCATGTGGGCGCGAGCTTGTTGCGCGTGCTTGAGGGTTTTGCCGCTGCCGCAGCCCTGGGCCTCGCGCTCGGGGTGGCCGTCGGGGTCTCGACCACGGTGGCACGGTTCACCGATCTCATCATCCAGGTCCTGCGCCCGATTCCGCCCATCGCCTGGATTCCGCTTGCCATCCTCTGGTTCGGCATCGGCGAAGCGTCGAAGGTGTACATCATCTTTCTGGGCGCGTTCTTTCCCATCATCATCGGCGTTATCGAGGGCATTCGGAACACCGACCATCGCTACGTGGAGGTGGCAAGAATACTTGAGACCTCGCGCTGGAAGCTCATCCGCAGGGTGGTGCTGCCTGGCGCCCTGCCCACCATCATCACCGGCCTACGCATCGGACTGGGCAACGCCTGGGTGTGCGTGGTGGCCGCCGAGTTGATCGCCGCCGAGCGCGGCGTGGGCTACACCATCGTCGACGGCCGCGAGATGTCCCGTCCCGATCTCGTGATCGCCGGCATGATCTCCATCGGCGTGATCGGCAAGCTGATGGACGTCGGCCTGAGAAAAATGGAGCGCGCCCTGGTCCCCTGGCGCGCGCAATACCAGGGAAACTGACAGCATGCCGAGCCGTGGGCTCACATCCACGTCAGAAAACGCTCGGCGGGCAGAACGCGGACAGGACCCAGGCGCGGGTCACCGCGCCGCACGACCTGAATCGCCCAGCGGGGCGACAGGCGCTCGGCGAAGTAGCGCAGGGCGGGGCTCGGCTGGCTGTCCGAGAGCTTGGCCTCGACCAGCAGAAATGGCTTGCGCCGATCCGTGACCAGGAAATCGACCTCACGCTTCTCCTTGTCGCGGACGTACCAGAG
>PMBY01000084.1 GCA_003153875.1 Myxococcales bacterium
AGCAGCCCGAAGATGAGCACCAAGGTAAGGGGCAGAATGATCTTCAGCCTCTCCTTCACCCGCAGCATGTTCTCGTATTGCCCACTCCATGACAGGGCGTAGCCGGTGGGCAGCTTCAGCCCGGCGGTCACTGCTTGCTTGGCGCGCTCGACGTAGCTGCCCACGTCGATCTTCGATGTGTCGAAGTCGACGTACACGTAGCCCGAGAGGAGTCCATTCTCGTCGCGGATCATGGCCGGCCCTTCGACCAGTTTGACATCCGCGATCTCCGCCATCGGAATCTGGCCCTGGCCCCCGGGCAAGGGCAGCAGCACCCGCTTGAGCGCATCGACATCGTCGCGAAAATCACGTGCGTAGCGCACATTCACGCCATAGCGCTGGCGGCCTTCAATGGTGGTGGTCTGGTTGTCGCCGCCCACCGCAGTCATCACCATCATATTGGCGTCGTCGACGGACAGGCCGTAGCGCGCCAGCTTGTCTCGATCGAGCACGAAGTCGAGGAAGTAGCCGCCGGCCACCCGCTCGGCGAAAACGCTGCGAGTCTCGGGCATCTTCTGGATGGCAGACTCGACCTCCAGTCCGATCTTCTGGATCACGTTCAAGTCTGCGCCGCTCACCTTGATGCCGATGGGAGTGCGAATGCCGGTCGACAGCATGTCCAGGCGGCCCTTGATGGGCATGGTCCAGGCGTTGCTGATGCCGGGCAGGTGAAGGGCCGCGTCCAGCTCCGCGATCAGCTCGTTCTCGGTAATCCGATCGCGCCACGCGGTTCGCAGCACGCGCTTGAGCCAATTGGGTGCCCAGCCCGAATACCAGCGAGGCTTCTCCCGCCACTGCAAGTCAGGCTTGAGCAGGATGGTGGTCTCCATCATGGTGAACGGCGCCGGATCGGTCGAGGTCCCGGCCCGGCCTGCCTTGCCAAAGACCCGGTCGATCTCCGGGAAGCTCATCAGGATCTTGTCCTGCACCTGCAGGGCCTTCTGCGCCTCCGCCACCGACATGCCCGGTTGCACGGCTGACGGCATGTACAGCAGCGAGCCCTCGCGCAGGGGCGGCATGAATTCCGAACCCAACTTGAAATAGACGGGCAAGGTCAGTGCGACTACCGCCAGGCTGGCGATCACCGTGAGCTTGGCGTGCCGGACCACGAACCGACATGGCCCCTCGTAGATCCGGTGCAGCAGGTGACTGATGGGGTGCCGCTCCTCGGAATAGTACTTGCCCACCGCGATCTGGCTGGCCAGCCACGCGAGCGGTCGCGGCCTGAATCGGAAAGGCTCGATCCGCGCGAACAGCATACGCATCGCCGGATCGAGCGTGATGGCCAAGAGAGCGGCGATGGCCATAGCCAGGTTCTTCGAGTAGGCCAGAGGCTTGAACAGTCGGCCCTCCTGGTCAACCAGAGTGAAAACCGGCATGAAAGCCACCGCGATGACCAGCAACGAGAAAAACACCGACGGCCCCACTTCCATGAGCGCTTCTAGTCGGACCTTGTGGAAAGAACCCTGGGAGGGTTCTTCCAAATTCTCGCGCTGAGTCCCGTCGGGCAGAGCCCGCCGGTCCTCCCGCGCTTTATGAAAATCGCCCTTCTTGCCGCCGGCTTGCCACAGATAGATCTTGTTGTAGGCGTTCTCCACCTCGACGATGGCGCCATCCACCAGCACACCGATCGAGATCGCCATCCCGGACAGCGACATCAGATTCGCGTTCAGTCCCATCAGGTACATGGGGATGAAGGCCAGAACCACGCTGATCGGAATGGTCAGGATGGGAACCATGGCTGAGGGGATGTGCCAGAGAAAGAGCAGGATGATTATGGACACCACGATCATCTCTTCGATCAGCTTGTCGGTGACTGTGTTGATGGCGCGCCCGATGAGATCGGAGCGATCGTAGCTCGTGACCACCTCGACCCCGGTCGGTAGCGATGGCTTCAGCTCGTCCAGCTTGGCCTTCACGCGGTCGATGACCTTGAGGGCGTTTTCCCCCTGGCGCATGACCACGATGCCACCGACCACATCGCCCTGGCCGTTGTAGTCGGCAATGCCCCGCCTCATCTCCGGCCCGAGCGCCACGGTGGCCACGTCCTTGACCGTGATTGGCGTGCCGTTCTCGGTCTTGAGCACCAGCTTTTCCAGATCGGCCATGGACTTTACGTAGCCACGGCCGCGCACCATGTACTCGCGTCCTGACAGTTCTACCAAGCGGCCACCCACGTCGTTGTTTCCCTTGCGCACGGCCTCTACCACGACATCGAGCGGCAGTTTGTAGGCCGCCAGCGCGTCCGGCCGCACTGTCACTTGGTACTGGCGGACTTGCCCGCCCACGGTGGCCACCTCGGCCACGCCGGGAACGCTCTGCACAGCGTAGCGCATGAACCAGTCCTGGTAGCTGCGCAACTCGTCGCTGGAATGCTTGCCGGTCCGGTCCACCAGAGAGTACTGGAAGACCCATCCCAGGCTGGTGGCGTCCGGGCCGAGCTCGGTCTTCACGCCCGCTGGAAGTTGCGACGAGATCTTGGACAGATACTCGAGCACGCGGGTGCGCGCCCAGTAGATGTCGGTGCCGTCTTCGAAGATCACGTAGACGTAGCTGAACCCGAAGTCGGAGTAGCCACGGATGGCCTTGACCTTGGGCGCGCCCAAGAGAGCCGTGATGATCGGATACGAGACCTG
>PMBY01000528.1 GCA_003153875.1 Myxococcales bacterium
GCTTCCATCGCGCTGACCGGCCCGGGCGACTTGACGCTGGACTCGCCCCAAGGCGGCCAGTTGGTGGTCAGCATCGATCCGACCCTTCTGCCGCCGCCGGGCTCGCCTGCGACCGATGTTCGTGTGATCCTGCGAAACACCTTGCGAACCTGCTTCCACATGGATGTTCGCAACATCTCGTTGGTCGAGACCGGCGAGCTGCCCACGGGACGCCCAGGTCGCGGATGGAATACGCTGCGGCTCTATGTGGGCGAGGTGCCGCTTGATTCCCCCAATGGCAACACAATCTACAAAGCCATGACCGTGCCGGTCCGCTTCGTCGCCCCGGACAGCAAGACCCCGGATGTCGCGTTCATTCACGTCTCCGACGACGACCTCGTTCTGTTAGCCCCCGAGTGATCCCATGAGAGCAACACAGCGCAATCGCATCGTCCTGTCCTTGGCTGCCCTCTGTCTCGCCTGGAGTGTGTCGGGCACCGTCCTGGCCGCTGGAAAGAAGAAATCCGGCCCGCACGGCAAAACACCAGCGGTTCAGCACAGCAACGACAGCAGCACGGCCGCGGAAGAGGGCGCGCCTCTTGCCGGCAAGACCACCGCAGCCAAATCTGTGGGCGAAGCCAAGCCGCAGCCCGGTGAGACCCGCGCGGCCACGCACGAGACTGTACGACAGGAATCGCGCATCGAATTCGACGAGCGCATGCTGCGCGGGCAGTCTGCCTCGGGCGTGATCTATCTCTTCCAGCGGTCTCCCAGCGAGTTCAAGAGCATCGTGCAGGTTCCTGACAGCTTCCGGGCGCGTACGGTGGAGATGCTTGCGCCGGGCCAGGAGAGGAAATGACAGAGAGGTCCGCCAAGGCGCGCGGCGCGCTCGAGGTCATCCTCTTCGAGGAAACGCGCTTTCTGGGCTCGCTGATGTTCACCTCACCCGAGGTGACCATCGGGAGCGATCCGGGTGTGATGGTCCGCCTGGAGGATGTCGACGTAGCTCCCTGTCACGCCGTCCTGCGCTTCGATGGCGACACCTGCCAGATTGAGGACTGCGGCAGCGCGCTGGGGACTGCGGTCAATGGCGAGGCGGTGGCTACCCGAATCATCCAAGGGATGGACGAGATTTCCATCGGCTGCTACCGGCTGCGCATCACGGTACACAGGACGGACGTGACGCCTGCGCCGGTCTCCGTGCGCTCGGTCCCCAAGGCCAAAGGGGCGGCCTTGTCGGGACGTCCTGCCCGTCCAGCCTCCGCGCCGCCGCCAGCCTCCGCCCCGCCGCCGCCCTCCGCCCCGCCGCCGGCCTCCGCCCCACCTCGTCCTGTCCCGTCGGCACCACCGGTCGTCCCCGTCCTGGCGATCGGGCACACAGGCGCGATCTGGCCGCCACCGACGTCTGGCGTGCGTGGGGCCACCGCCCCGCCGGCGCGAAAGACGGCCCCGCCACCCGTTGTGCGATCGATCCCCGCGGCATCCTCACGCCCAGTGCCCGGGTCGGTTCCTCTTGTGCGCGCGTCGCGACCCGCCTTGCCGACCCCTGCCGCTGCACGAGGCGCGTCCGCGATAGCCACCGCGACGGCCCCGATCCCTTCTCCGCGCTCCGACGAAGAAGAGGTTCCGTTGAGCGACATCTTCGCGGTCACCGCCGACAAGTCCCTACCCCACCCCGCTGCTTTGGCCCGCGCCAGGCCCGACGATGACGATGACGACGACGATGATACGCCTTTCGAGCCAACCTTCTCCCTGCTTGATGGTCTGTGCGAGGTCGGCCTGACCAGCGCGTCGACCGAGCACGCCGTCGAGGTCATCCGCTTCCGCCATGGCTGCGTAACGAAACTTCGGCACCTGCGCGGTGGCGAACGGCTGCGCCTCCCTGGACTGCGTCGGCCGCTTGGCCGATCGTTTGGCCGAGGCAGCTTTGCCTTTTTCCGCGATACTCTGCCAAAAAACGCGGCCGTCAGAGAGGCCGGCCAATCCGTCGACGATGTTCTGTGGCGGCGCCGAGCCGACAAACGGGGCCGCCTCCCGCTCGATCCCGGCACGCAGGTGGTGTTTCCCCTGCCCAGTGGCGAGGGCGTCCTGGTGCACCTGGTTCCCGCCGCGACGCCGCTGCCGAGAGCGTCTCTGCGCCTCAGGCTGACCAAGTCAATGGCGTGGATCGGGGGCCTCTCCTTGCTGGTCCATCTGGTTGTGTTTGCCGTCATCGGTCTCACCAGCCTGGTGCGACGCGAATATATCGTGGACAGCAAAGAAGGGCGTTTCGCCCGCATCGCGCTCAAGGAGATCGAACTGGAACCCCCGGCTCCGCCACCTGCACGTGAGAAGAAGAAGACCAAGCCCGAGCCCAGCGAAGCTGCGCCGAGTGAGGTGGCTCCCAAGGTAGCCATGGTTCGCATTCCCCGTACCCACAGCGTCCCGGCAAGCCCGGCCTCGGCCACAGCGCAAAAACTCCTGTCCGCCCTGAGCAGCATCTCCGCGGCCCCCAAGGCCTCGGTGGCCACCGCCATCAGCAACATCGACGCCGTGGGCCCGGTGCGGGGGGGCGGATTCAAGGTGTCGGGCGCCATCGGCAAACTACCAGGCGATTCGCTGCGCCTCGCCGCTGCGGGCAGTGGCATCGGACGCATCGACACCAAGTCCGCGAGCGACGTGGGGAAGAACCTAGGCCGCGTGCTGGGGCGCGGCCCCACCGGGCAGGTCCGCGCGCAGGTCACGTCCAAACCCAACACCATGAAGGTGGAGGGTCATCTGGATCGTGGCGAGATCCAGCGCGTGATCAATTCCCACATTCACGAATTGCAGGGCTGCTACGAACGCCAACTCATTGTCAGTCCCAACCTTTCGGGCAAGGTCACCTTTGAATGGGTGATCGGCACCGGCGGTGCGGTGACCTCGGTCAAGATCAAGGCTTCCACCCTGCCCAGCAACGAAGCCACCAGCTGCATGCAGGCGGCGATTCGCCGCTGGCAATTCCCGTCGCCCAGTGGCGGCTCCGTCACCGTCATCTATCCCATCGCGCTGGCCAGCTCCGGCGCCTAGACATGGAGACACACGCATGAGACGCTTGCCATCCCCTCGCACCACGCTGCTAGTCTTTGCCGCCGCATCTTTGCTTGGATCCACCGTCTACGCGCAGGACGATCTGGACGAGGAAAGGGTTGCGGCCTACGCCGTGCAAAGTCGGGTATTCCGGCTGGGCGGCGAGCTGACAGTGGCAGCAGGCATCCTGCCCATGAACGCCTTCACCAAGGGGCTGACCGTCGGCGGATCGTTCACTTATCACATCAGCAACTCCTGGGCCTGGGAGGTCATCCATGGCGCCTATGTGTACAAGCAAATGGGTACGGGACTTAGGACCGAGCTGACGGAGAACTTCAGCGCAAACCCCACCCAGATCTCGGCTCTTGATTTCATGCTCTCGTCCAATCTGTTGTTGACGCCCTTCTATGGCAAGCTCGCCGTCTTCAACCGGAGTGTAATTCACCTGGATGTATCGCTGCCGTTCGGCGCAGGCATGGCCAGATACATTGATCCACAGACGTATTGGTTCGG
This sequence comes from Myxococcales bacterium, assembly GCA_003153875.1. The sequence goes on from PMBY01000528.1 coordinate 3,541, forward strand.
TCCCGACATCGGGATCATCTTCCGGGTCTTCGTCAGCCCCCATGTCTCGTTCTGTCTGGATGTTCGCGACTACGTGTTCCTCAACGACCACTGGGACACGCGCAACGAGGTGCACGTGGCCCTGGGTGCGGCGTTTGCCTGGGGGGGCGACGAGCGATGACCACGCTGATTCTTCCCTGGCTGTGGCTGGCGGCGGCCACGGCACCGGCGGCCCCGCCCGCGGCTGGGCCGGCTCCTGCCACGGCGGCGAAACCGGCCGCGCCCGCTATGACTCCGCCCGCGGAACCGAATCAGCCGGCCGAGGCGCCCGCCGACGCCGATGAGCGCATGGACCGCGGCCTGGAACTGCTCAATGCCAAGAAGCTAGCTCAAGCGGCGGCCGTGCTGCGCGACCTGTACGCGGCCTTGCCCGAGACCGATCTGCGACGGGACGCCGCCGCATTTCGCCTGGCAGGCGCGCTCACCGACCTGGGGTTGGTCCAGGCTGGCATCGAATACTACCTGGAGATCCTGGCCGGCCGTCGATCGCCCGACTTGCTGGGCAAGACCCTGGGCGCGCTCAAGCCACTGTACGAGCGGGGCCTGATCGAGGAATGGCGTTTTCTCGACGGCGTGGTCTACGGCAGTCAGTACGGTGACCTGGAATCGGACGTGGCGGACTTCGTCGAGTACCTGCAGGCCCTGGGCGACTTGCGCTTGGGCTTCGGCAGCTGGGGAAGGGCGCGGCTTGAGTCTCTGGCGGCCACCGATCGGTTGTATGGGTGGCGCGCCCGTTACCTTTTGGCGGTGGATCGCGTGGCCCAGCGCAACGACGAAGGCGCCGAGAAACTCCTGCGCCAGATCCTGGACAATGCCGCGGCCCCGGCTGACGTGCGCAATCTCGCCAGTCTCGCCCTGGCCCGCTTGCTCTACGAACGCAAAAACTACGAGGAGGCGTGGGCCCTCTACGCACAGGTTCGCCTGCCGCTGGTGGAGCAGGACGTGGTGTTGCTGGAGTGGGCCTGGGACCGCATCGCCAGCGAGGACTACCAGCGCTCGCTGGGCATGGTGGTTGGTCTGGGCGCGCCCATCTATCGGCGCCTGTTTGCCCCTGAGCGCGACTTGATTCGCGCCATGGCCCTGCGTCGCTTGTGTCAGTACCGCGCGGCTCACCTCGCGGTGAGAGATTTTCACGAGCACTATGGGGCGCTGGTGCGCAAGGCACGCGATCGAGAGGGTCTGCGCGACGATCCGCAGATCGAGCAATGGGCTGCCTGGGGCACGCGTCTGGCGCCCTGGGCTCGCATGCGCACGCGCCTGCGGACCGAGAAGGCCATGGCGGCGCACGTGGGCGACCGGCGGCTGGCCAAACACCTGCAGGCCCTCTATGGCCAGCGCCTGGCCTACACCGAGGAGACGCTGAAGCGGGGCTTGCGCGGCGCCATCGATTCCGTGGCTGACGAACTTCTGCGCGTGGACGAGCAGATGAGCCTGATCGACTACGAGATCGGCGCGGGTCTGATGAAGCCCGGTGGCAACCGGGCGAGCCACTTGACCGCGCGATCGGGCGAGTTGCCCTACGGCTCGGACCAGGTGTTCTATCGTTTTGACGGCGAGTATTGGTCCGACGAACTGGGCGATTTCGCGGTCATCTCCGATGACAGGTGCTTGCGATGACGGGCCGTCGCGCGGTCATTTCTGCGGCCCTGGCCGGGCTGCTCGTGGGCTGTGCCTCGGCGCCGCCGCTCAGGCCTCCGCCCGCCGATCCCACCACCCAGTGGGTGCTGGCTGGTCGCAAGGTGGACTTCGCCATCACGCAGACCAAGGTCATGATTCAGAAGGCGCGCGGGGCCTCTTATCTTCCCGACCTGCACATGCGCCTGGCCGAGCTCTACACCGAGCGGGCGCGCTACGCCTGGCTGGTCATGTACGAGAGGCGGCGGGCGCGCGGCGACGATTCGCGCGCGGTCGAGGCCCCCGAGGCCCGGCTACTCAAGAACCTGGCCATCGGCGTGTACAGCCGGCTGCTGCGGGAGTTTCCCAGCTATGCGCGAGCCGACGAGGCCACCTTCCTCATGGCGCACGAGTATCGCGAGCTGGGCGAGTTCGACAATATGCGCGAGACCTACGAGAAGTTGATCGAGAACTTCCCGAGGAGCCGCTATCGTTTCGATGCCTACCTGTCGCTGGGCGATCACGCCTTCGATGGCAACGATCTCACCAAGGCCGAGCGCTACTACAACCTCATCTTGGCCGCACCCCAGAGCCATGTTCACGCTTTGGCTCGCTACAAACTGGGCTGGGTGCGCGTGAACCGCCAGGACTGCAAGGGGGCGGTTCGCCTTTTCGAACAGGTGCTGCGCGATCGGGGCAAGCAAGCCAAGAACGAAGAAGCCTTGGTCTCCACCCAGAAGAGTCTGAATGTCGTGCGCGAGGCCCTGGTGGATCTGGCCTACTGCTATCCCGATGTGTTTCCCGACAAGCCCGCGGTTCCCTATTTCCGGGGCCTGGCGGCCTCGTCTCTCGACTACCTGGCGGCCATGCGCCGGCTGGCCAACCGCTTCACCCTCAAGGAGATGAGCGTGCAGGCAGTGTCGGTGCTTCGCGAGGTCATGAACGCCTCGCCGGGCGATGACGACGCCATCGAGATGGCGCGCCGTCTGCACGACAGCATCGTGAAGGGGCGGGTATTCGATCAACCTGCCGAGGACATCGGCCGCATGGTGCGTGTGCTCGACGCCCGGCTGGTCGACTACCGACTGACCCAGGACAAGCGCGACCAGCTGGTGAGCGAGATCGAGATCTATGCGCGTGATCTGGCCACGCGCGCGCATGTGGCGGCCAAGGATTCCCAGGACAGGCAGACCCTGGGCGGGGTGGCCAACGCCTATCAGGCCTACCTGGCCCGCTTCGACACATCGGCCTCGCACACCGAGATGCAACAGAACCTGGCCGAGACCCTGCTGGCCAGCCACCGCTACTACGATGCGGGACGAGCCTATGAGGACGTCGCGATCAGTGCCGACAACGTCAAGGATGTCACCGAGGCGCGGCTCAACGCCATCTCGGCCTATCAGAAGGCCCTGGAGGATTCCGGCCTGGGACGCCTGGAGCGAGCCATGGCCTGGGCCGGCGTCCGCGCCCTGGGCCGCCAGATCATCCGCGAGACCCCAGGTCACGAATCGGTAATGGGCATCAAGCTGTCCATCGCTCGCAGCGTGTATGAGGCGGGAGACTACGATCGCGCGGCTCAGCTTTTCTTCGCCGTGGCAATGCAGTATCCGTCCACCACCGAGGGCACGGCCGCCGCGCACCTGACCCTGGATTCTCTCCGTCAGGCCGACGATCTCGAAGGCATCGCCACCCTGGGCCGGCGGCTCATCGCCAACGCGCGCCTCGGCAACGAGGGGCTGAAGGCCGAGTTGCGCGACATCGTGAGCAAGGCAGCCCAGCGCCAGGTGGCCGAAGTGACCGTCACCGACACCGGCGATCGCGAAGAGCAACTTCTGGGCATGGCCAAGCGGCACAAAGGCAGCGAGCTGGGCGAGCAGGCTTTCTACAACACCCTGCTGGTAGCCCGAGCCAACGGGGAAATCGAGCGTTTCTACGAGCTGGGCGATCAATTTCTGGTCGACTATCCCCAGTCCCAGCGGCGCGTCGACGTGCTTTCGGCGCTGGCCACGGTAGCCTCCGACAGTGCCGATCTGGGCAAGGCGGGCAAGTACATGGCAGCCGCCTTTGCCGCCAATCCGGGCGCCAAGGAAGCCAGCGATCGCCTCTACACCGCGGCCTCCATTCACGCCGTCACGGGCGAGGCGGTGGCCGCCAAGGAAATCGTCAAGTACGCCGAGCGCGGCAACGGCACGCGCGTGGACGAGCTGCTCCTGTTGCTGGCACGCTCGGGAAATCTCAGCGTGCTCGAGGAGGTGTTGTTATCGAACAGCCTGACCAGCACGGTGGCGACCTTCTTCCGCGGCTACCTCAGCTATCAGCGCGGCGACCACGAAGAGGCAGGGCGCATCCTGGCCCGCGTGGCATTCGACCCCGCCACCTCGGGCCCGGCCGCCGAGGCGGCGGCGCGTGCGCGCTTCCTGCTGGGAGAAATCACCTATGCCCAGTTCCGCAATTTCGCGGCCAAACCTGACGACGTGGTGGGTACCGTCGACGGCAAAGTGGGCCTGCTCCAGACCGTGGACCGCGCGTTTGCCTCGGTGATCGGCTCGCGCGACGCCCGCTGGGCCATGGCCGGGATCTCGCGCGTGGCGGACGCCTACGCGAAGTATGCCCTGTTTCTGCGTGGTCTCGAACTACCGCCCGGGCTGGGGGCGGACGAGAGCAAGCAGCTCAAGAGTGTGATCGAGACGCAGGCTGCCGATGCTGATGCGCGCGCCGCCGAGGCCCGCACCCTGTGCAGCAAGAAGGCCAAGGGCGCCATGATCGTGACCGAGGCCGCGCGCAGTTGTCTGCTCGGCGAACCCATGCCCGATGTCATCACCATGTATCCGCAGACCAAGTCGAGCGCCGGCGGCAACCTGCCAGCCGCAGCACCCCTGCGTAAGGTGCTGCTCAAGAACCCCAAGGACGTTCCCTCGCTGCTCAAACTGGCCGAGCTGCACCTGGGCGCCGGGGATTTGGGCGTGGCCCTGTTGTTGCTGGAGCGGGCCGAGACGTTGGCGCCCAAACAGGCCGCGATCTACAACCTGCGCGGGGTGGCCTTGCAGCGACTGGCGGAACCGCAAGAGGCAGCCGACGCCTTCGAGAAGGCAGTTTCACTCGATGGATCGGATCGCGGCGCGCGCTTCAACCTGGCCGCTCACTATGCCTTCTATGGTCATGTGGACAAGGCCAAGGCCGAGCTTGGCAAGGCGGGAGGATTGCCCGCCACCGTGGGAGGGCCGGCCGACCATCCCGAACTGGGACGGCTACTCAAACTCGCACCGGTGCCCGGGGTGAAACCCGCGAGCAAGGAAGGTGGAAGATGATCACGCTTCGCTGGTCGGTCGTGGTCTTGCTGCTGGCCGAGGCGTGTGGCACCAGCGCACCCAGCCTGAGTCGGGCCGAACGGGATCGCCTGCCACGAGATGCACGCCAGGAGATCTTCGACGCCGAAAACGACGTGATCATCGCGCGCAATCGCCAGGACGAGGCGGGGGAGCGTATTCGCGCCCTGCACGCGGCCATGGATCAGGTTGACGAGCGCCAGGGTCGTAGCGAGAAGCGGCTTTCCTCCTCCCCCGGGGGGGCGTCACGGGTGTCAGCCTTACGCAGGGTCACCCGCGCCGAACAGGACTACCTTGAGGCGCGCCTCGACGTCGCGGATTCCGACGCGGACGTGGCCGAGCAAGAAGTGCTCACGGCCCGCGCACGACTTGACCTGGTCAAGCAAAGGCAGCTGGTGCGCATCGGCAAGGCGCCCCTGGCTTCGCTCAAGGATTTCGAGAAGGCCATCGAAGCCCAGGAAGCCCAGGGCAAGCAGAGGCGGGCCTCGGCCCTGGATCTGCGCAGCAAGGCACAGACGCGCCTGGATGCCTGGAAAGCCGCGCAGGATGGCTACGCCAGCCAAACCGGCGACTTTGACAGCGGGGTCTGGATCGAGTGAAAGCAGTTCTTGTTTACCCGGATCGCGCTGTGCGATCCTCTTTCTGCGCCGCTTGCGGCGGCGTATCTCATGGAGGAATCCGATGCTCGTGATTGTTGAGCTCCTGCTCGCCGGCGGCCTCTTCATGTTTGGGATCCTGGCGACCTCGCTGGTCGCGGTGGGGATCATCGTTCAGCGCGT
>PMBY01000472.1 GCA_003153875.1 Myxococcales bacterium
TGCGGGCAGGGATGCGATCCCCAGGTGTCGGGACGCTGTCAATGCGTGCAGACTGGCGCATGTATAGTGGGCTATCACCCCGACCCGACCCTCTGCAAATGCGTGCCCGATCAAGATGCGGGAGCAGTGCTGCCGGTCGACGCCCAGCCCTTATGCGTAGACAATGTCTTGTGCATCCAGGGGGATCACTTCGACACAACCCTGTGCAAGTGCGTGCCTGACACCACGCCCAGTTGCACTAAAGCGACCGACTGCACCGGCGCCTTGCCCGCGCTCTGTCAGCTATGCGCCAACGGCAGCTATGGCTGTGCGCACTTCACCTGCGTCGCTGGCCAATGCCAAGTGGCGTACTGCCCCTAAACGTTCCAGATAGGTCTGCAACCGTCCGGTGACGATGGCTACCTGACTGCCATCGACGAGCCAGGCGGGGCGCACCGCGAGTTCAGCTACGACAGCGGCGGGTTGTTGCAGACCTACAAGAAGCCGAACCAGGCCACGGCGAGCTTCACCTACGACGGGATGGGTCGCCTGGTTCACGAGGACATGCCCGGTGGAGGCTCATGGACCCTGACCCGGACCGGACCGACGCCGCAGAACGTGACGGCGCCTGTGCAGGTCTCAGCGGTGTCGGCAGAGGGGAAGACGTGGACGTGCGGCGGCGTGACCGACAGCCTCGGGAATGTGACCCGGACCAGCTCGGGGCCATCGGGATTGCCAAACACCGCGGCGAACATGCAGTCTGGACTGAACACGCAGGCCACGCCCGACGGGATGACCTGGTCAGTGACCGAGGGTGCGGACCCGCGCTTTGGGATGCAGGCGGCGCTGCCGGCGACCACGGTGGTGACGACGCCCGGTGGGAAGGTGATGACCACGACCATCTCCCGCTCCACAACCATGAGCGGCGCAACCCTGGCGAGCCAGGTGGACACGACGACTGTGAACGGCAATGTTTCCACCAGCACGTACAACGTGGCGGCCAATACCATAACCAATGTGTCGCCGGTTGGGCGGCAGACGGTGAGCACACTGGATGCCCAAGGCCGCGTCGTGAACGTGCAGGCTGGAAACCTTGCGCCGGCTGCCTATTCTTACGACAGTCGTGGTAGGCTAGCGACTGTGACCGTGGGCAGTGGAGCCAGCGCGCGCGTGACCACCTTCGAGTACGACAGCCTCGACCGGCTGGCGAGCGTGACCGACCCGCTTCTGCGGGTCCAGAGCTACGTGTACGATGACGCGAACCGGGTTGTGGGGCAGGTCTTCACCGACGGAAGTGAGGTTGGGTTCAGCTACGACGCGAACGGGAACGTGACCAGCGTGACACCGCCGAGCAGGCCCGAGCACGACTTCGGCTACACGCCGGCTGACCTGATGTCGAGCTACACGCCGCCAGCCGTGGCGGGCACGGGTGCGACGACGTATGAGTACAATCGAGACAAGCAACCCACTGTCGTGCATAGGCCGGATGGCAGCACGATCAACTTCACGTATGACAGCGCGGGGAGGCTGAGCACGGTCACGTATCCGAAGGGGCCGGATGTCGGCGACGGGACGATCACGGTGACGAGGACGTACAACCCGACCACGGGGAAGCTGGCCAGCCTGAGCACGAGCGACGGGCAGACGGTCAGCTACGGGTACGATGGGCGGCTGCTGACGTCCACGACATGGAGCGGGACCGTCGCAGGAAGTGTGAGCCGGACGTACAACAACGACTTCCGCGTGGCAACGGAATTGGTGAACGGCGCGAACAGCGTGGCCTACGGTTACGACAACGACGGGTTGCTCACGAGCGCCGACGGACTGAGCATTGTGCGGGACGCGACCAATGGCAGGATTTCGGACACCACCCTCGGTGGCGTGACCGATCATCGTACTTACGATTCCGTGGGGAAAGTCGCCACCTACGAGGCGCAATTTGGAACGACGTCATTGTACTCGGTCTCGTATGTGCGCGATGCGCTCGACCGGATCGCGGAGAAGACCGAGACCCTCCAGGGCACCACCACGGTATGGGACTACAGCTATGACTCGGCTGGGCGGCTCTGGCAGGTCAAGCAGAATGGCGTGTTGACGGCTACGTACCTCTACAATGCCAACGGGAGCAGGCTCAGCAGGATCACGCCAAGCGGGACCGAAACGGCCACCTACGATGACCAGGACCGACTGCTAACCTTCGGCAAGTGGGCCTATGCGTACACCGCCAATGGGGAGTTGCGAACGAAAACGGACACGACCACGGGGGCGGTGACCACATATGGCTACGACGGGGCTGGGAACTTGCGGAAAGTTGTCTTGCCGGATGGGAGTGCAATTGAGTACGTCATCGACGCCGTTGGACGTCGGGTTGCCAAGAAGATCAACGGCACCATGACCAGGCGGTGGCTCTACCAGGGGGAACTGATGCCTGCAGCGGAGCTGGACGGTGCCGGCACGCTCCTGGCCAGATATGTCGATGGCGTGACGGTGAAGGGAACTACGTCCTACAAGGCCGTCGCGGATAACCTGGGGACGCCGAAATTGCTGGTCAACGCCACCACTGGTGTGGTGGCGCAGCGGCTAGAAGTCGACGAGTGGGGCCAGGTGACGACCGACAGCAGCGCGGGCTTTCAGGCGTTTGGCTTCGCGGGCGGAATCTACGATCCCGACACGGGGCTGGTCAGGTTTGGGGCGCGCGACTACGATCCCGTGGTCGGCCGGTGGACGGCGAAGGATCCGATGCGGTTCGAGGGAGGGCTGGACCTTTACGGCTATGCCGCGAGCGACCCTGTCAACCGACTCGACCCTACTGGTCGAAAGGTTGATTGGATGGCACTTGTTTGCAATTATCCGAATGCCTGGGGTGCGGCGTGTGCATTGCAGGGCTATCCAGACATTGACCCAATAACGCATCAGAACAGGAACGACTACAACGCGTGTCCCCCGACGGACCCATCGAACTCATGTTCACAGGATCCCGGTTGGGTTGACCCTCCCGGTGGCCGCACATGGAACACGGTAGGCGACGGCAAACTCCGTGGTTCTGACGGTTCTGAATGCATCTATGATGAAATGGGTCGGCTGAAGAAGCTTGGATCGTACAACTTTGGAGTCATCCCGTGGACTTTGGCTCATATCTGTCTGGACGTCCTTCCGTATTGTTGGTGGGGCGACTGATTGAATTCAGGGTTGTGACATGACGACCACTGGAGCCATTGAGTTGTTCAGAGTGCTTCTTGTGAAGCGGTTTCATAGCCGGCATTCTGCATTCGTTGCCCTAGCCCTGGTTTGGGGAGCTGTCTACCCGATGTCGCTATTCTTCCATGGCCTGCGGTACGGCTGGTCCGCGCTTCAACCATCCGGCTGGATATTGGCTTCACTCCCAATGGTCGTCATTTTGGGTCCGGCTACGCTATCGCACGCATTTTTCTATCTTTTCTACTATTTCGCCAGCCCAATCCCTGACGTCGCACCTGGAGGGTGGGCTATTGCTGTCTTGTATTGGCTAGGGCTTGTTGCACTCACCTTTGCGTTTGTGCGATCGACACGACTCATCATCTTCTTGGCGATTGTGTTGATTGTGCTTTGCTCTACGGTGCGGAATTTCGAACTAGTAACGAAGATCTGCACGGTGACCTGATGCCTCTGATCGCTATCTGTTCCGCCCGGGGTGGTGGATAGCGCCCCACCGAGGTTGCCCTTGTGAATGTGGCGTGGTGCTCCGATGGCGCCGCACCGAGGTTGCCTTTGTGAGGGCGACGTTGCTGAGCCGGATCTGCCGAGTGCCAGCGTGCCGATCACCCCCGGCGCGCGCGTTTTCCGGCGTTTCTCGACGGACAGCCGACGTGAGCGCAGCTACGTTTGCGCATCGAAAGCAGACGTCGCCCCTGGCGAAGCGCCGCGGAAGAGCCGGAGAACTGCCGTGGGTCAGCTCGGCGGGGCGGTGGCGCCCAGATCGGCGCACTTCACGCCGGCAAAGCGATGCAACCACCAGGTGCCGGCGGGAAAGATGGCTTCGCGGCCGGCCAGGTGGCCGGCGCGGGCTTCGCGGTACCGGTCGATGAAAGCCTGATTGCGCTGCAGGGCCTCGACCCTCGCCCAG
>PMBY01000372.1 GCA_003153875.1 Myxococcales bacterium
CGACCACGACGCTGTAGTCGCGAGGCCCTGGTCGTGGGCACGAGGCTGGCCGCAACAACCGACGAAACACCGCTCACGGTGGCTCGCGCCTTCGCCGGGATGCGCCCCGGGCCCGAGAAAATGGATGTGCGCGCCCTATCTGGCACCCCTAGCCAGCACGGTCTCACATCGCTTGCGCCCGATGGCCTGCTGGCCGATGATCGGCGTCACTTCAGGAGTTTCCATGACAAGACTTGCGCGCGTTTCTGCCCTGGCTTTTGCACTGGTCTTCAGCGCCACGCCCGCCACGGGCGCGGCGCCAGCGCTGACGCCCAACGCGCCACCGCTCGCAGTTCGCAAAATTCGCGGCGGCATCTATGAAGTCACGGGCGGCGCGATCAACAACACCGGCTTCTACGTCGGCGCGCGCGAAGTGCTCTGCATCGACGCCAAGATGACGCCCGAGGCGACGCGCGAGATGGTCGCCGAGATCAAGAAGCTCACGCCGAACCCCATTACATTCGTCGCGCTCACCCACAGCGACACGGATCATGTCGGTGGCCTCACCGGATACCCGCAGTCCGTGCGGGTCATCGCGCATGCCAATGCTCGCCGCGATCTCGACCAGGCTTTCACGGACGCGGCTCAGAGAGCCTATCTGCCCACCCTCGCGTTTACCGACGAGTTGGATCTTCACGCCGGCGATGCGACGGTGCGCCTGCTCTACTTCGGCCCGGCCCACACCAACGGCGATGTCGTTGTCTACTTCCCGGCAGAGAAGGTGGCATTCGTGGGAGACCTGGTTTTTCTCGGCCGCGATCCGCTGATCCACCGCGAAAAGAAGGGTGGCACCTCGGTCGGGCTCGTGAAGGTGCTGCGGTCCATCCTGCAACTCGACGCCGACACGTTCCTGAACGGCCACGCCCAAGCGGCCACACGCGCCGACGTGCAGGCGCTGATTGCGAAGATCGAGGACACGCAGGCCAAGGTCAAGGCGCTGGTGGCAAAACACAAGACGGTGGCCGAGGTGAAGGTGGCCCTCAAGGTCGAGGACCAGCCGGTGCTGCCTGGCGGCCATCGCTGGCCGAGTCTGGTCGAGGTCGTGTACGCCGAGTTGACCGAAAAGAAGTAAGGAGCCGTCGACAAACTGTTGGCGCAGACAAACATGGAAAAGAAATCGCGCGCTGCTCTCCAGAAACTCCTCGGACTTGAACGCCAGCCCGCGGCGCTCCGATGGTCCTGTGCCTGGCCAAAACCCCATCGGCGTCCCCGCCTTGGCCGACGGTGGCAGAGTGGCCGAGCACGCCGGCGAAGGACAACGCCATCACGGTGCGATGACGAACGGACACGCGGCGAGCCCAATGTTGGCCAAGTCTTGCTGATGAGATCGCGCGAATCGAAGCCCGCATCCCGAGGGAATCTTTCGACAATTCCCGCCATGACTTTCTAGACAGCATCACCGGCGAGTGATTCTCGACGCCATGCTCGCGCACTGAGCGCGAGAGTCTCCTTTCCGCCTATTTCGCCAGGTCGGCGATCTCCGTCGCTGTCAAGGCCCGGCTGTAGAGTTGCAAGTCATCGACCAAGCCATCCCAGCGTTCTGTAATGGTGCCGCTGGCGTCGTTCTGGTTGCCACAAATGGTAAGCCTCGATGTGTCTGCCTTGAAAACATCGCTCGAGGCCCTGCTCGTTACCAGGGAGCCGTTGACGTAGATGCGCGCAGTGCTTCCGTCGTGCGTGGCGGCCAGGTGCGTCCAGGTACCTATCGGGACCGTGGTGGTCGAAAACACGCCGGACGAGCCGTAGAACCCTGCATTGTCTCCTGACAAGCCCAACCAGTAGTACTGACCGCTGGTGGTGCCAGTCTCTCTCGACAGGACCGCCGAGAAACCAGTGGTGGCGCTCAATCGATTGACCCATGCCGAGATGGTGACACCTGTCGCGATCCCGTCCAGGCTGACCGAGTCGGCGACCAAAGCGGCGCCCGAGCCGTCGCACTTGAGGGCACCACCCGTGCGCCCGGTTGTCCAGGCCGAGGCCGCGTTCAGCCCTGTGAGAGTGCCGTTGTTGCCATTGCCAGAGGAGTCCACGGCCGTGGCACTTCCTGCCGCTTCATCCATTTTCCACCACGCAACCAGGCCCGCCGGAAGAGAAACCGAGCCGTCGGTTCCGCCCGTGGCTATGGCGCCGTCAGATCCGGGCATGCGCCCCGTGTCGCCTCCGTCGGCGCCCCCAGCCCCTCCGGTGTCGACCGAGCCGTCGGTTCCGTCCGTGGCTATGGCGCCGTCAGATCCGGGCATGCCACCCGTGTCGCCTCCGTCCTCGCCCCCAGCCCCTCCAATGTCGACCGAGCCGTCGGTTCCGTCCGTGGCCGCGGCGCCGTCAGATCCGGACACGCCACCCGTGTCGCCTCCATCCTCGCCCCCAGCCCCTCCGGTGTCGACCGAGCCGCCCGTGCCGCCCGTGGCTGTGGCGCCGTCAGATCCGGGTGTGCCACCCGTGTCGCCTCCGTCCTCGCCTCCAGCCCCTCCGGTGTCGACCGAGTCGCCGGTCCCCAAGGGTAGGTCGGCGCGCGCGTCGGCGGCATCCCCCATCGAGCTTCCGGCTTCTGCCACATCGCCCACCTCGGACATCGCGCTCGCCCGATCAGCACCAACTTCGACGACCGAATCTTGGACACCGAGGTCTTGGTCCAACGGGTGATCGAGCAATGCGTCCACTTCCATCGCGTCCGTGTCCCTCGCGTCCCCTTCCCTCGCACCCGAATCCGCAAGTTGCCGAGGGCGCAATCTGCTGGCGTCGAACGAGCAAGCCGCGGTGAGCACAATCGCCGCAAGCGCGGCTGTTGCCGGAAGGATCAGCCCGCTCTCTCGAACATGCGGCGTGCCTTCGGTGGACTTCCCATCTGGCCCACTCGACGGCTCCACGGCTAGATGGCGATTGGTGTCACTCTCGGTGCGCACGACGTGTATCCATCGGCATTCCGGTCTTCGACATGAAGACCGAGTGAGTCATCCAGCGCCACAACATCTAC
>PMBY01000262.1 GCA_003153875.1 Myxococcales bacterium
AAAATCTGCCGGCCCGCGTTCGGCCGCCACAGTCAAGGCAGCGAGCAATCGGCGCAGGTCCACATCCTTTTCGCGCACGTCGTGATGATCCGGCAGCACGAGCCTTTCTGCGCGCTCCACTTCGACCACCACGGCCTCGGGGGAGCCGTTGGCCAGCGCCACCGTCGCGGCTCGCGCGGCTGCGGCCTGGCGATCGGTGAAGTTCACGATGCTTCCTTGCGGAATGCCCTCGATCGCAGTGTGGGGCGCGTCGACAAATGACCCCACCCGTTCCCACAGCCAGTGGTAGCGCCGCGCCTGGCGTCGATCCGGGTTCATCCCCTGTTGAACCACGGTCCACTTGCCGTCGTCGGTCACCACGAACCCGTGCAGGTACAGAGCAAACCCGTCTTGCACCGCTGCGCTGTCCACTTTTGCGACCAAGCGGCTGGCTCGCACCAGGGCCGGCGCGTCGACCGATACGCGCTCGCCAAGCGCGAGGAGTTCCGCCGGTGTGTGGCGCGAGTGGCGACCGCGTCCCCCGCAGACATGCAGACCCAGCTCCCATTCTACCGGGGCCAATCCCCGTTTGAGCGCACCCAGCACGCTGGTCGTGATGCCCGAAGAATGCCAGTCCATCCCCATCACGCAACCGAGCGCCTGAAACCAGAATGGGTTGGCCAGCCGCCGAAGGACCTCATCGCGGCCGTACTCCAGCACCAACGCCTCCACCACCACGCGGCCCAGCCGCGACATGCGGCCCGCCAACCACGACGGCACGTGACCGTGATGAAGGGGCAAGTCGGCCATGCCGGTTTTCATGAAAGCAGGCCTATACTACCCTACCCGAGGGCACCCGAGGGGTGCCAATTTCAGATCGGCCGAGTCCCAAATAGGTCCAAGCGGAGCGCCTTTCCATGGAATCGCCGATTCCGTGACACCGGACATGCGCTACGGTTGATCACTCAGAGGCACGAGGCGAGTCAGCGCAAGTCGAGATCCTTCAGCACTTTCGCTGCAGTTGCGCGGAAGAAACGCGAAGTTGTTCTGGCGCGCCGCTGCGTCTAGTCCAAGCGTCTTCTCCTACAGAATACTAGCTCTCAATAATCTGCTGTTCGGGCCCAGCGCTTGGCGGCAGCACAATGGTGAGACAAGTGGTCTGGGCCACCCACCGGAAGACGTTGTACCAGAACTGAGGCACGCCGTAGGAAGTCATCGGGGTATAACCAACACACTGTGCATATTTGACGGCATCGTCATACTGCGGATCCGGCGTCAAACCCCATTGACTGGTGTAGGTCACCCACTCGTCGCCCCAGGCGAAGATTCGGCCCTCTCCAACGATTTTCGCCACGCCGGCGATGTTGGACTGAGCACCGGTATCGACGTTGTTCGTTGCCACGATTTGGCAGTCCGAACCCGGGCATTTGATCGACCGCCCCATGAAGACGCCAACCTTGTTCAGATTCTTCGTGATGGCGGGCACCGCATTGCTCCAGTTGCTGAATGGAATCGAGCCGTAGGCGCAATAGCAGAGCTGGCCCCAGTTGGGGGTGGTGGGACAGTCGTTGCTGGTGAAAGTATTGTCCCCGTCGTACGTGATGCCGAATGGTGCAAGCAGCTGATTGAGCGGCTGGATCTCGATCGCGTTATCACTGAAATAGCCTGACATCGCGATAATCGCACCGCCCCTGTTGTTCACCCAGTCGAACAACGCCGCGGCGTCGGCAGCGCTGTACGTCCACAGTCCGTTGGGGTCGTATGGGTTGGTGTAAAGAGCTTGCAAGATGATAACGTCGTATTTGCTGAGATCCAAGTCCGTAATGTGCGTGAACGTCTGTAGCATCTGCATGGTGGCCGTGCCCTTGGTGTTGCTGTTCATGAACGCCTGGAACGCATCGGTGTTGTCGGTCGTGCCGCTGTTTGCGCCATACTTCGCCGGCTGCCCTATCGACAGAATGCGCACCGGCTGGCAGCGAGTGCAGCTACCAGCATCGTCACATTGAAACCCCGTGAGATCAGGGAACGAATCCAGGCTGCCTGCGTCGGAACCGCTGACCACCACCGAAGCATCGAGGTTGCTGATGATGGTGAGGCGGCCTCCTGCGCCGCCGTCACTACCAGCGCCGCCGGCATTTCCCCCTCCACCGCCCGGAGAGCCGCCGCCGGGCGTTGCTTGCACCGTGGCTCCGGCGCAGGCCAGCGAGAAGGGGAATGCGAGGAAGCCAATCAGGAGGATTCGATGGGATTTCACGACAGATGAACCGCCTTGTTTGGATGGAAGGGATAATTCCCACAAAGATACCATAGGCGGTCGAGGCTGACCCTGGTTCGCCGCACAATCCAGCGTCGCTGGCGACGCGCCAGCATGACGATCGCACCGAACAGCCCGGCGAGCAGCCAGGGACCGAGGGTCTTGGCCGAGACCCAGCCGCCTACCGCACACCCGCTGCTGTCGTTTTCCGCGTTAGTTTCGCTTCCGGTCCTGGTCGTGCCCTGGTAGTCAAAGAAACAGCTTCGCCGGTTTCGTTGTCCCATTGCTGAGGAGTAGACATGTTGGACCTACGGCTCACTGGTCGATCGCGTCCGAGTTTTCCGTCTCACCGAGCCCTGCTGGCCGCCCTGTCTCGGGAGCAGCCGGTACCCCGAGTGCCCAGAACCCCGCACGTGGTCGCAGCCACGCTCGCTGCTGCAGTCGCAGTCATCGCCGTGGTGGGCTGCTCGTCGAGCGAGCCTGCACCCAACCTGGTGGTAGCAGAGTCAGCCTTGAACGCGAATCCACAAATCACCAACTTCGTCGTGTACGGCCAGAACAGCGCCACTCTGCGCGACCGAACGGTGCTTTCGGGCGGCGACGTGGGCGTGCGAGCAAAGGGCACGGGGCCGTTCCTGGTCAGCGGCTACGAACTTGCACTGGCAGCCGGTGTTCGGGTCGACACGACCCGCAACCTGATTGCCAATCGGGTTCTGTTGCAGGGTGCAAGAGTGGGGGACGTCCAGACCAACACGCTCACGGTCCAGAATGGTGGCACGTACGCCAAGAAATACGCATTCCCTTCGGCCATGCCGGCCTTGCCGGCGCTTGCACCGGTGTCCCCGGGGACCGCGCCCTTGGCGGTGAAAGGATCTGCCACCTTGGTTGCTTCTCCGGGCAGCTACGGCGCTGTCACCATCGGTTATCAGGGCGTACTGCAGTTGAAAGGGGGCGTGTATCAGCTGGCTTCGCTCCGGCTCGACAATGAAGCACGAATCGAGGCCCTGGCGCCCGTGCAGGTGCGGGTGGCGGGACGGTTTGGCGCGCTCGACCGCGTGTGGATCGGGGCCGCTACCGGCGTGACCCTGACCGCTGGTGATCTGCGCATCGAGGTTGCCGGCAAGAACGGCAGCAGCGGCTCACTGGCCGATGCGCCAAAGGCGGTGGCATTCGGCAACGATGCGACCATTCGCGCGGTGACGTTGGTTCCCAACGGGACCTTGCAGGCCGGGCAGCGCACGACGCTGGCAGGTGCCCTTCTCGGGCGCGACGTCTTCGTGGATACGGATTCAAAGGTCACCTTCGAAAGTGGGGTCGCAGCGCTGCCGTGCGCGCAGCTGTGCGACGACGGCAACCCGTGCACCAAAGACACCTGCTCGGGGCAAGCTTGCGCTCACGCGCTGGTGGCGGCCGGCACCAGCTGCAGCGACGGCAATGCCTGCAACGGCGCGGAGACCTGCGACGGCGCGGGCCACTGCCGGGCGGGCACACCGCCCTCTTGCTCGCCACCCGACCAGTGCCATGCGGCCGGGGTCTGCGATCCAGTGACCGGCCTGTGCTCGAATCTGGCGAAACCAGACGGGACGCCATGCGACGATGGGAACGCGTGCACAACAGGCGACGTCTGCAAGTTGGGCGTATGCGGAGGCACGCCGCAGACCTGCGACGACGGGCTGGCATGCACGGCCGATTCCTGCAACCCCGACGGAACCTGCGCCCACGCGATCACGACCGGAAGCTGTGCCATCGATGGCGCGTGCTATGCCGCCGACGCCACCAGTCCGGCGAACCAGTGCCAGCAATGCGAACCCGGTAGCAGCCAGACCGGATGGACCCCCAAGAGCAATGGGAGCGCATGCGGCGACGGAAACGGCTGCACCTGTCAGGACGGAATCTGTCGGGGCCGAGCCGGGGACAACAACCTTTGCTGCACGCCCACCACTTGCCAAGCCATGGGGAAAGACTGCGGCCAGATATCTGATGGCTGCGGCGGGACCTTGTCCTGCGGTTCCTGTACCGCTCCTGCCACCTGCGGCGGCGGCGGGGTCAACAACGTGTGCGGCACCCACTTGCCGGATCCCCTCAACGTCAAGCAACCGAACGCCTTTGCCACAAAAGAAGTCCTGTTGGTGTCCGACGTCGACTGGCACGCGGTCTTGCCGCTCGTGCCAGCGGCGATTTGGCAGGCAACCACTGATGCCGAGTATGCCACCTGCCCGCACGCCTACGGAGGCGCGGGGCACGCGTGCGCGGTCCCGACCCTCATCTTCCACCAAGAGGCGGGAGCGTCCTGTGCGGAATCGCCTGTGGCGTCGTGCATTTCGTCTGACCTGGATGCGACCGTGAACTTCCTCGGCCGCTACAGTCCGTCGAAGATTTCCTACGCCGGAACATTGCCGGCGGATGCGACCGCCCTGCTCGCCTCCAAGTTCACGCTAGCGGCCGCTCCACCCGTCACCAGCTACTGGCGCTCATGGAACACGGTCGTCTACGTCGCGGACAACTATCCGCTCGCCCTGCTCGCCGCAGGGCTGGCGTCGATCGAGAACGCGCCGCTGCTCATCAAGGGCTTCAACGATGCGGTCGATCTCAGCCGGAAGAACGTCCTGTGCGTTGGCCTCAATGCCAGCGTCTGCGACAGTTCCTTCACGACCGCGCTCGATGTGCAAAGGCGCATCGTCCAACTCGTGCCGTCGGACAAGCTGCTGCTGACTGCGCCTGCGGACCTCACCACCCCGCCGGCAACGTCGACGTATCCGATCACCTTCGAGCAGACCCAAGGGACTCTCGGCATTCTCTTCGCCGGCTACTCCCTGGCAGCGCCGTTCTTGGCAGCCGCCAAGCTCGAGGTTCTCCTCCCGTACACTGACGCCAACCACTCGTATCAGGCGATCGACGCGTTCATTTCGAGCCAGATCGCCTCGATCCCAGTGCCCACCCCGGCGTACCTGACCATCGCGGCCCCGCCCAATCAGGTCCCGGCGGCACGCGACGACTATTGCGCGCTTGACCGGGTGATCCCGGGTTGCACAGACTACACGTGGACGCAGGTTGACGGTGCCATCTACGGCGACCTGGACGGAGACTACTTCCAGGATCTCGCTGTGGGCCGCCTGGGCGGGTTCTCCGTCTCGGATGTCTCAGCCTACATAGCCGGCGACCTGTTTTACGACCGCCTGCCAGCATCCACTGAGTCCCTCACCCTGCAGGCGTTCAGTCAGTACCCAGGCAACGCGGTCGACACCGCACAGTTCGTCGACCGCGCCTTCTCGCTGGCTGGGCTGCACGGGACGAACCTGACCGCCGACGACGGACAGGAGTTCGCGTCCGACTCGTTTTCCGGCAAACGTGTGATCTACTACGTGGGGCACGGCAACTACTTTGGCGGCCTGAACGGATTCGAAACTTTCAGACTGCGGGAGCAACGGGTCTGGTTCCAGTCATCGGCGGTGGCGACCTTCGGCTGCTCGACTTGCGCCTACGACAGGATGCTGCCCGAATCGCAGTCACTCCTGTTCTGCGACGATATCATCCGGCGCGGAGCGCTCGCCTATGTGGGAGCGGTCGACGACGATGGCTCAAACACCATTGTGACCAGGGACTGGCTGCGCTACCTCGCCAAGGGTGAAGATCTCGGCACGGCCTTCAAGCACGCCTCGAACCAGGCGATCGCCGATCCCAGCTATGCCTATTCGCCCTACAATACCCTCCTCGGGGATCCCACCTTTGCGCCCAGGTTCGCGGCCGTGGGCGATGTCGATCTCGCGCATGTCGTGGTCAGCCAGCCCTCGGCGCCGGTCGCGGGTACGGTCACGCGAACCGTGACGGTTGCCCTCGATGCGATCACCACCAAGCGCTACCAGGGCCGGTACCTCTCCGACGCCGGTTTTGTCTCCATCGCCGGTCCGTCGTTCACCGGTGACTCCATCGAGTCATCGTCGGTGGGCTACCTGAAGTACGGCCCCGATGGGAGCCCGCCGTCGGAGATGTTCGACCAAACGCTCAACCTCGGCGTGGCTGTGCCCAACCCCTCGAACGGCGCCTTTCTCGATGTGGCACACGCCGAACGCGTGGTGAACAGCCAGGTGGTGGACATGACGGACAGCGTGGTGGCCATGCACACTTTCGACCTCGCCGGCTCCTCGTACTTCTACATCGGCTTCCAAGAGCTGGGGCCGCCGGGCTTGCCGCTTGTTCCCGCACAGGCGCCCTACACAACCCCGCCGGTCACGCTCACCGTCGTGCTCCGGTTCTTGCAATAGTCGGCGCTCTGATATGGAACCCTGAAAGGGTTCGCTCCGCCCTTCGGCTCCCCACCCGCCACCGCCTCCCCGCTCGCTTCGCTCGGCCTCGCCATGCCCTCCCACGATGGTGCGCCGCCGGCGACG